>CAYXUA010000098.1:0-5506 GCA_964468015.1 uncultured Clostridium sp.
ATATAAAAAAGTGGGAATTATCTATCTGAAAGAAAAAATAGGAGGTAGATAATTTATGAAGAAAAGAATTTTATTTATAATAATTTTAGCAATTGTTATAATTGGTCAACTTATGACTGTAAATACTATGGCAATGAAAGAAAGTGTGGAAGCAGAGTTTACAAGAGGAGAGGTAACTGCAACTAAATTAAATGTAAGGAAAGGACCAAGTCTTGATTATAGTGTAGTAGACATATTAGACAAGGGAGAATACATAAAGGTTTATGCCAAAATTGAAGATTGGTACTTGATACAAACAGAGGAAGATGTTTTTGGCTGTGTTAATTCAAAGTATATAAAAAATGCACAAGAAGAGATAGCTACAGATGCACCGGCTGAGGGAGATATCAATGGAACTACTTCGGCTTTGACTGAAGATGAAAAAGAGGTGCTTAGCTTAATTAATGAGCAAAGAAAGTTAAATGGATTAGCCGAGTTACAGATTGATGATGAACTTCAAAATGTTGTAAGAATAAAGGCAGCAGATATGGTTGAGAATGATTATTTTGCTCATGAGTCACCAACTTATGGTTCTCCTTTTGATATGATGAAGAATAATCAAATTGTTTATAAGACTGCTGGAGAGAATATTGCTGGTAATTCTGATAATAAGAAGGCTGTTGAGGCTTGGATGAATTCTGAGAGTCATAAGGATAATATTTTGAATAATAGTTATAATTATACTGGTATTGCTGTTGTGAATAGTAGTAAGTATGGTAAGATTTTTGTTCAAATGTTTATTGGGAAGTAAGTGTTTAATAGTTGATAGAAAAAAATTGGATTTAGATTTGGAGAATGTTTTGATTATATGGCTGTGAATAAGCCGAGAGTAAAGTAAATAAATTAAAAATAAAAAATTATGAGCCGACAGTCCTTTGAGACGGGGGAATACCCGTGAGCTTGGAGGCCATAATTTTTTATTTTTAATTTATTTACTTTACTCTCTACTCTACATATATGGGAGGTATTTTGGTGGAGGTGATAATTTTTTGTGTTGACAAGTGTTGGGGTTGTGTGGTAACATAATTATAATTTTTTAATAAGGAGAGAGAATGAAAAGAACTAAATTGGCTGATAGAATTCTTCCTACATACACAAAGGGAGAAGAGATTTTTAATATGGTTTCACATATTGTGGGAGCTGTTATAGGGATTGTGGCGATTGTGTTGTGTTGCGTTGTAGCTGCTAAGCATGGCAATCCTTATGGGGTGGTATCTGGTACTATTTTTGGTGTCACTTTGATAATTTTGTATACTATGTCTAGTATATATCATGGGTTAAGTCCGAATTTAATGGCTAAAAAGGTTTTTCAAGTAATAGACCATTGTTCGATATTCTTGCTTATAGCTGGTTCATATACTCCGTTTACATTATGTACATTAAGAGAGTATGATCCAACGGTAGCGTGGACAATATTTGGAGTTGTATGGGGATTGGCTTTAATTGGGATAGTATTAAATGCTATTGATATAAAGAAATTTAAAGTATTTTCAATGATTTGCTACATAATTATGGGATGGTGCATTATTGTAAAAATAAATGTAATAATTGAGTACTTAGGAATACCAGCATTTATATTATTACTAGCAGGTGGAATTTGCTATACAATAGGAGCTATTCTTTATGGAATAGGTAAGAAACATAAATGGATGCATTCAATATTTCATTTACTTTGCCTAGTTTCAAGCATACTTCATTTACTTTGCATTTTATTATATGTAATGTAATAAGTTATAAAACTCACCTAATAAGAATATTCTTAAGAAGGTGAGTTTTTTATATGTTAAAAAAGATATGTTTAATAATTGTTTTAATTTTATCCATCTCAGTGGTAAGTTATGCTGATGAAATTGAGCTAGAGAATTTTCCAGAGGAAGAATTATGGGAAGAGATAGAGAGTGTAAATAAAAGTTCGAAAAGTGATGAACCAAAGTTAAATTCTAGGGCGGCTATAGTGTTCGATAGAACTTCAAAAACAGTTATATATGGAAAAAATATAGATGAAAAGAGAGCAATGGCTTCTACTACAAAAATTATGACTGCTATTATAGTATTAGAGAATGGGAATTTATCTGACCCAATAGAAGTATGCAAAAAAGCTGCAAATACTGGAGGATCGAGATTAGGTTTAAAGGAGAATGATAAAATAACTTTAAATGATTTGTTATATGGATTAATGCTGCGTTCTGGTAATGATGCGGCTGTGCAGATAGCAATTCATTTGGGAGGAAGTGTTGAAGGATTTGCAGAACTAATGAATAATAAAGCAAAAGAACTCGGATTAAAGAATACAAATTTTGTAACTCCACATGGACTGGATGATCCAAATCATTATACAACAGCATATGAGCTAGCTGTACTTACAGATTATGCTTTAAATATAGAGAAATTCGCTGAGATAGTAAATACTAAAACTACTACAATAAATATAAATGGAAATCCTGTAACTATAAATAATACAAATGAATTGCTATGCTATTTAAATGGAGTGGACGGTGTAAAGACAGGATTTACAAATAATGCAGGAAGATGTTTAGTAACATCAACTACAAGAAACAATTGGCAGATCATTTCTGTAGTGTTGGGGGCAGATACAAAGAAATTTAGAACAAAAGATAGTATTGAATTAATTGAATATGCCTTTGAAAATTATAAGCAAGTTAATATAAAAGAGAAAGTAGAAAATGATTTTAATAAATGGAGAGAAGATAATGAAGGGGATATAAAAATAATAAAGGGGAGCGATAATAGGATAAGTACGACCATAAATTATAGTTATGATTATGAAATGTTTCCGGTAAAAAATGGAAACATGGATAATGTAAAAATACAAGTAGAAGTGGAAAAACAAATAGAAGCACCTATAGAGATTAATACAGAGATAGGAAAGTTGCATGTAATTGTAGAAAATAAGGAAATTATGAATATTCCTATAGTAACTGCAGAAGAAGTTAAAAGAAAAGGAATATTTGAGCATTTTACTGAAATTATAAAAAATTACGTGTATGAGTTGGAAAGTATAGTGGATAAAATTTAATAAACTGAAAAATGTTTTTAGACTTTGTACTCTGTAGCAAAATTTTAGAAAAGTAAATAAAATTTGTTGTGATTTATTGATACATATAGTCGGTTTGTGATATGATTCTTAATATAAAATATTAAGTTTTATGGTAGATAGGAGTAGCAATGTCTTTAATAAGTGTAAATAGTTTAACATTCGGATATGATGGAAGTTCTAATAATATATTTGAAAATGTATCATTTAATATAGATACTGATTGGAAATTAGGATTAATTGGCAGAAATGGTAAAGGGAAAACAACATTTTTAAAGTTATTACAGGAAAAGTATGAATACAAAGGAACAATATCCAAAAATGTTGATATTGATTATTTCCCTTTTGATGTAACTAATAAAGATAGAATGTCAATAGAAATCGTAAATGAAATCGCTCCAAATGCTAAAGATTGGGAAATTATAAAGGAATTAAATTTGCTTAATACTGATATGGAAATTTTATATAGGAATTTTAATTTATTAAGTGGAGGAGAGCAAGTAAAAATACTTTTAATAAGTCTATTCTTAAAGGAAAATAACTTTTTGCTGATAGATGAGCCTACAAATCATTTAGATATTGAGACAAGAAATAATTTAGTAAGTTATTTAGAAAAGAAAAAGGGGTTCATATTAGTTTATCACGATAGAAACTTATTAGATAAAGTTGTAAATCATATAATTGCTATAAATAATACTAATATCGAAATACAACAAGGTAATTTTTCATCTTGGAAAGAAAATAAAGACAGACAAGATAATTTTGAAATAATGCAGAATGAGAAATTACAAAAAGATATAAATAGACTTGAAATTGCATCTAAAAATTCTGCAAAATGGTCAAATGAGGCTGAAAAAGGAAAGAGTAAAAGATATAATTCAGAAACTACAATAGACAAAGGATATGTAGGACATAAAGCTTCTAAAATGATGAAAAGTTCAAAAGTTATGGAACAAAGAACCCAAAAAGCTATAGATGAAAAAAATAATTTATTAAAAAATGTAGATAGGAATGAAACACTAAAAATTATTCCTCGAAAAAGTAATAAAAATCCATTAGTTTTAGCAAATAATTTACAAATAAAATACAATGAACAAGCAATATTTAATCCTATTTCTTTTGAAGTAAATAATGGAGATAGAGTTGCAATAGTAGGTAAAAATGGGATTGTCAAAATCTGATTTTGCTACAAATATACAAGATATGAGTGAAGGGCAAAAGAAAAAAGTTTTAATTGCAAAAAGTATATCAGAACAAGCCAATCTCTATATATGGGATGAGCCGTTAAATTATATTGATATATTAACAAGAATACAAATAGAAGACGCTATTTCTACTTACAAACCTACACTTGTTTTTGTAGAACATGATGAAACATTTATTGACAAAGTTGCAACAAAAATTATAAATATAGAAAGATAGTAATAAGCTTATACCAGCCTGTTTGGTAATTTATTAATTTTATTTTGTCACATCTAAATTAATTTATTTTATATAATTTTTTAATTTCTAATTAAACATAGTAGAGAACATTTGTTTACAATAAGCATTGAAAATCATTATTATATATGATAAAATAGCTATGATAAAATTCTTGATAAAAACATAGATATTGCTTTAGAACATTTGAATTTTTGTTAAATAATGTTCATATCAGACACAATAATACGTTTTTTCAAAATCATATTTGACAAAAGCTAAAAATCTGTGTATAATAAAGATAGAAAATGAGTAGCCACAGACAATGTGTGTTACCCAATTAAATTGAGAATACACCACATAGCTTAGCCGAGCGTAATGTGGTGCATTTTTTATTGTTGCTTGTTAGATAGTATTATGTATATAACACTTACTAAGGCAACGTTTATAGTTATTGAAATCATAAATCCTATTATTAAGAACATTAGAAAATCTAACATATAAACACCACCTCCAATCTCTCAACTAAAGTTGAGGACTAAAGGTAACACCAACATCTGCTTTTATCTCATTTCTATCAATATTTACTATACACTATATTTTTATATAATACAAGCGAACAAAACAAATTTCTTGTAATATAAAAAAAGAATAAAAATCTGTTGCTTATGCAACATTTTCACCTTGGATTTTTAAATTGCAGGAAATATTTATTTTGACACAATTTTAATACAAAAGGAATAATAAATTCAATTTTCAAACCCTGAAACTCTTGAAAATACTACATTCTTATTTCCAATATAAAAGCATACGAAAATCGAGAAAACCGTTGATATTTCAACATTTTCTCGATTTTTCTTTGGAGGCGCCTATCGGAGTCGAACCGATCATCAGAGTTTTGCAGACTCGTGCCTTACCGCTTGGCTAAGGCGCCGTATTTTGTATAATATATATTATGCTTGAAAAAAATAAATATTACTATAAGTAAAAAAT
>CAYXUA010000099.1:0-5463 GCA_964468015.1 uncultured Clostridium sp.
ATTATATACTTTTTAGAGAGATAGTTTATTTTTAAGTACTATCTCTTTCTCTTTACATTATGTAAATTATATTACTTTTTTCTACAAAAATCAAGAAAAATCGTTCGACATATTATATCGCTGACAGCGAATATACCAATGTTTTAGGAGTTTTTATGGTTGTATTTATCATTAAAGAAATTAGAGAAAGAAAAAACATGAGTTTATACCGTCTTAGTAAATACTCTGGTATATCTTATTCTTATCTTTCAGAAATTGAAAATAACAAAAAAGATAATCCTTCTATGGCTGTGATAAGTCAAATTGCAGACGCCTTAGAAGTTGATGTCAAAGATTTGTTCTATTCCAGCAAAGATTTAGTACTTCTCAAATCTCAGATGTATGAGGCTATAGAAAAATATGGTCTAACTTCACCCGAAACTTTGAATATAAGTAAAAAGGTAGATTTTATAATATTTTTTATAATGAGAAATCAGAATCCTACATAAAACTATGTAGGATTCTAATAATTATTTTATCCCTCCAAGCCATTTTGCAAATCCAACTTTATAATTTCCTGTATTTCCTACAGGATAATAGACTACTGCCCTATTGTTATATTTTCCTAAACACTGACATTGTTCATATGGCGAAAGACTTCCTATTACTTTACTCAAATTAGTGTCTGCATATATGGTTTCTTTCGTACTTCCATTTTTATATATTTTCCCCATATTGTTTTCTCCTTCTATTTTGATATCTCCTATATATTGCTCTACATCTCTTTTTATCTGTTTAAACGCTTCGTCATTTTCTACATAATATTTGGGACATATTTTTTCTGTAATATCATAATGCCTAATAATGTTTTCACTAGATAATTGATATTTTCTACACAACTCCACTAATAACTCTATAAGTGATTCATATGTATTATCATTAAATTTACCATTCCAATCTGGATGACAATTCTCAATTCCTATGGAATTATAATTCATTGTTAGATTCCCTGCGTGATACGCAACCTCATCTTCTGGAATACACTGTATTATTTCCCCATTTAATCCGATAATATAATGACTTGATGCATATCTATATTTATCTTTTAAACTTTCAAAGTAATTTCTGTTTGCTATAGCACTACTATTTGCATTTCCTACCCAGTGTATAACAATATATTTTATAGAGTTTAATTTGTTTCCTGGTCTTGAATACGGATTAATTGTTAAAAACTTTTCTATCTTATTCATTGGTATCTCCTTTTCCTTCTTTGTCAGAAAATTCGTTATATTCTACAATTTCATCTTCCATAACTATTCCTCCTTGTTATTTTTTTGATATTGTGTTCCAAAATAAAATGCTATTACAGTTGAGTATATTGTTAATACTGATTGTCCATCTATTAGTCTCATTAATGACATTGCGATAAATAATATTGTTAATAATATTGTTATTATTGATTTTACATTTATTAGTTCTTTTAATTTATTTGCCATTTTTATTTCCTTTCTAATAATATATCATCTATTTCTTGTCTTGCTTGTTTGAATTCTCCATTTCCTATTTTATCTTCTATGAAATGGTCAAGCATCATTTTTGTTGCCTTTAAATTGGTTCTTGTTAGTATGTCGTTTGAGTCTATTTTGTTACTTGCTTCTAGTAATTTTTTATATATTTTTGCTAAATATATAAGTACTCCACCGAATTGTGGATAGAATGCTTATTGCTACTATTATTTGCCCAATAGTTATATTTTCCATTATTATTTCCCTTCTAATTCTCTTAATATATTTCTCATTTTTTCTCTTTTTACGAAAACCGAATTATAATCTTTGTCTATTTCTTCTCCTGTTAAGTTATATTCATATAATTTTATTACTATATAATCTGTTTTGTTAAGATATTCTTGGGCTTCTTTTATCGCTTCTTTCTTTTCATAATCTTCTATGCTATCATAGTGTCTTAATATATTTTCTTTTTGTTCATCTTTATATTCCATATTTACCTCCTATCCTATTACTTCAACCGTTAAACTAGTTCCAGCATGGTCATTTAATATTGTCATGCTGTTTGCAGAACCTTTACAAACAGCTAAATAAATAATATCTCCTTCTACTACATTTATAGCAATGGGATTAGTGGTCAGACTACAAATATAATTTGCCACTGTACAGGAACCATTTATCCCTGCCACTACAGTTGAATTTTTTAAAATTTGTAAATCTACTTCTCCTGTTGTAGCATATTGATGATAAGCTAAACTTGCTGATATTTTCACTGTCGATATTCCTTTACCAATACGAATCCCCCCATTACTTGCAGTTAAATAGCCAGATGAGGTATTGGATTTAGTACTTCCTAGCGCCACTTTTTGAGTTGTCCAAGAAGCTCCGGTAATAGCTAATCGTGAGCTAGGATACATTGCACATATTGCTCTTCTACCTGATGTTTGGCACCATCCAGTCCAACCACTACTACTATAATATCCTCTTTGATACACAAATTGGCCATTATACGATGTATATCTTTGCATTACTATGCCATTCATATTAAATACTTCTAAAACACCAGTTATAGCAATAGGATAATTAGAACCTGTCGGAGCACTGCTGCTATAATATATTCCATTTTCTGTTAAACTATTAAAGTTTGCCTCTGTAGCTCGAGGAATTAATTGACTTATTATTCTCCAATCGTGCCACACATTATTTGCGCAACCTCTTACCCAAGTCTTACCACTCGTAACAGCAGTAACAATTTGTACAATATCGTTGCTGTATGAACTTCCCATAACAAATAACCTACAATAAGAACTTCCATCTGGTGCATTCGAACATCCTGTGGTCATATAATATGCACCAGATTTTTTCATGGTATTATAATCGGTATTAGCATGACTTATACTTTCCCAACTTATCTCATTTTTAAAATCAGCTACCATATTACATTCAAATTCGTCCTTTTCTGATACTTTACCGAAGGCTACACCTTTTCCACCTGCTTTGTAATCGACTGTTGTATATCCTGTTGGAATTGTATCTGTGAAAGTAGTTGCAGTAGGATTAATACCATCACTAATGCTATATTGCACTTCATATTGATAATTAGTTGAAATAGCACCAGCACCGACTATCGCTGAACCAGCATTAGCAACTTCAGCTGTAGTCCATGTGCTAGTACCTTTTTGTCTATACTTTACTGTTGCTGTATCAGTTGTAAGACCAGAAATACCAGTTGTAGAATAAGCCCAATAAATATATAAATATGTACCACTATTATTCACTGTTCCATTTGATGTACACCTATAAGCATTTCTTGAAGTTATTGCAGGCTTAGTGTAATGCTTAACAGTTATTGTTTTAGATTGTGTTTGTGTATTATTTCTGCTGTCTGTTACTGTTACTTTTAATTCTATATTCGTATCTGCTGTTATATTTAAATTGTTCAAGGTAAATGTAGCTGAACTACCAGAGGCTTCTTTTAATTTAGTACCGTTTTTCAGCATTTCAACTTTATATGAAGTAATTGTACTTCCATATATTCCGCTTGCTGCTAATGAAACAGAAACATTTGATAATGTTTCTACATAGACTCCACTTATTCCACCACTAACTGTAAATGTACTGATACTAGGCTTTGCAGAACTAGAAATATTTACTGTTAATGAAACTGTACTTTTTCCAATATAAGTACTTCCTTTATAGGTTTCGCATATAATATTTATTGTATTTTGAGACGTGTTTGGCATATTATTTGCAATGGTAGTTGGTAATTCCCATTCTTTATTACTTCCTACCCCAGTAGCAATTGTATTCCAGCTTCCATTATTTATTTGCCAATATAATGCGTGTGTAAAGCTTTCGCTTGCTCTATTTGTATTTATTGTGACTGTTCTATCAGGAGCTGCTGATGTACCTAATGTCACACTTGATTTATTTAAAGTCACAATACTTTTTCTCGCTATGGTTGGTAATGATATTGTTGCTGATACAGATAACTCTGTTGGAATATAAGAGGAACCTGTTCTATATGTATTCCAATATCCACTTAGTGTTGTACTACCAGTACCATCATCATTATGGTTTACAGTTACAGAACTACTGCCAATGTGCAATTCATAGCTATCTGAAGCCCAATCATACGAAAAAGCAGTATTGGCTTTATTTGTCATATTATAATAAGATCCACTATTTACCCATTGATGTGAAGCTTTTGTTCTTTCTGCATACATATTCATATTTATTGTACTTGTATTATTCTCAATACTTTGAGAAATAGTATAATCTATTCTCAATCTTGTATATTTACTATATTCTCCATATATACTTGCCATAATCTAACCTCCTATCCATGTAAAACTTAAATTTCCATTATCACGTGGGATAAATGCAAATTTTCCTATTGTTAGTTGTTTTTGCACTTCTGCATCTGTTATGTATAATTTGTTGTTGCTTATGTATGCAATCTTAGTTCCGTTTTGCTTGAATGCTAATTCGGTATTGCTTAATTCTGCTGTAAAATCATTTCCTATTCGACCTAATTCAATTAAAGCTCCCTTAAATCTTATATATTCTTCCAGAGTCTGTTGATTTGCACTTACTGTGTTGGATATTTCATCAGTCTTTTCAGATACTTGTTTAAAATTAAATTCTATTTGTTTATCCCCTTGTTCTATCATTGTTGTTAATGTTTCTATTGTTCTATTATATTCTTCTGAATCCACCTTGTTTTGTTCTATATCTTCTATTTTTGTAGTTGTAGAAGATACCATATTATTTATTCCGTCTATTCTTATTGTCTGTTGTGCTATCATTCCATCTAGTTCGGATTGTTCTTGAGTCAATTGAGTAATTTGGCCTTCTGCTTGATTTATTTGACTTTGTACTCTTCTATTTATTACCTTCTGCGATGTTGTTTTAGTTGTTGTTTCTTGTTTTTCTTTACTCTGTATTTTACTTGATATGCTTGCTTTAAATCTTCCTACATATTGACTAGAACCTTGATATATTACTTTTCTTCCATCTATTATTAGTATATCTCCTACATCTAGTGCAGGGTCTATTATACTGTCCCCTTCAAAACTGTATACTTCTAACTCATTTAAATAATTATATATGTTATCAATCTGCTCTTGTTCTACAATGTACATGTTCTCTTGATTTATATAGACTGTATTATTTGTCTCATCTCCTGCTTCAAATATTTGTGTGCCATCCTCATATTTGATTTGACTAATTTTAAAGCTAGTTCCCCATTTAAAATTCTGAAAATATTCAATTGGTAATTCTGCTGTATTTCCCCCAATTTTTCTTATATATAATTTTCCGTCTCTTCCTATACATGCAAAGCCTCCGGCTTGCTCTGCTATATAGCTAATATAGGTTCTTGCTGAAATTGAATTATCATATACTGAAATTTCTTTATCTTCGTTCAATCGAGTAGAGTAGAAAATTTTATTAAATAAAATTTTCATCCCCTCTCACA
>CAYXUA010000100.1:0-5397 GCA_964468015.1 uncultured Clostridium sp.
CTCTTAAATATAAAGTATTAACAAAATTATCTGATAAATTTTTACATATCAAGTAATTGTCATCTATCATTAAATCAATATTTTCTTTTAGGCATATCTGTAATTTATCTAAAACTTGCCAATAATATTCGTCAAACTTCAAATTCTCTTTTTTTAATCTTTCTTCAGCTATTTTTTGCATTTCTATATTGTCATATCCTCTTGATGAAATGATTACAAGTTTATGTCCATCTTCTTTCAATAATTTAATAACTTCTTTGGCTCCGTGGCATAATGTTAACTATCTTAGATACTTGTAAAAAATATTTTTTTATAAATTTTTCACCTACATCTTTATTCCATCCGTATCTTTCTTCTAAGTTAAATTTATTTGTATTTAGAATTCCCTTGCCATTTAACTCTAGCAAATCATATAATTCTGCTCTAGTTCTTAATTCTTTTTCAAAATCAAGTAATACTCCATCTACATCAATTCCAATTTTCATTATTATTGCACCTCATTTCGTTAAATAAGAGTTCATCTTTACAATTCCATGAAATCTCCCAATGTCAATTGTTGAGGTTCGCTATATTTTGTTTTTATTTTCGCAATATTTAATAAATCATCTAAATATATTATCTCACGCTTTCCTTTTTGCAGTTCAAGTAATTTTAAAAAGACTTCTGCTGTTAAAAAGCAATCAGCAAGAGCTCTATGTCTATTTTCTGGGATTTGTAATCCTAATGTGTTTGCCAAAGTATCTAATTTGTAATTTGACAATTTCGGTAAAACTTGTTTGGCTAATAAAATAGTATCTATTATTGGCGTTTTAGCTATTTCTTTACATTCATCTGTATAATGAGATAAAATATTAGCTTCATATTTAGCATTTTGTGCAATAAATACATAGTCTTTTTTTGAGCAAGATTTATCAATTATTCTCATTGCTCTTTTAGCATCTATGCAATGCATTAAATCTTGTTCTGTTATACCTGTTTGTGCAGTATCAAAACGCGTTAAGTGTAAACCTTCTGGTGGCTTTATTAGCCAATCAATTGATGCATTATTATCTATTTTATTCTGTTTTATTCTTAATATGCCTACTTCTATTGGCTCTGGTGATCTTCCTTTGGGTGTAATTGTTTCAAAATCTATTACTAAAAACTCTGTATCATTTATTAATTTCATTATAGAATTTAATCCTCCTCAACATCTTTTAAAAAGACTTTATTTTTAAAAGCTCCTTTTCTGTCTCTTTTTTTAATTCTAACACTTTCAACTTCTTCCATACTTGTACCTCTATATTCAAGTATTGCATAAATAACTTCCATTACATCCGCCATTTCTTCCACACTGTAATCAGCTAGGTACTCATTCACTTCTTCTCTTAATTTCTTGTCTAGTTCTTCTCCGTATCTTTTATCATCTAAAATCTCATATGTTACTTTACAACCTTTATCTTCCATTATTTTTACATTATTGTCTCTTATTAGTTTGTTGTATGTATATAACATTAATTTACCTCCTTTACTATTTGCTTTATTTTTGAAACTATTTCATTTATTTTACCTTTATCCATATTTTCCATTAATGATACTGCAACTATTTTCTTAAATAGTTTATGACTATTCGGTGTTACCATTCTATCATAACTAACTAAATCTTTACAATATTCTTGTATTACTTTTCTCTCATTTGCTGGAATTAATCCAAAAGTTCCTGTACTATTTATTATACCATTTTCATTTAATTTTTTTGCAACTTCTATACCTTTATCATATAAAAAAATTGGTGAAAAATAATTAGAATCCTCATTATCGTAATAATTATATATGTTTACTCCTGCTATACTTTTTATTTGTTCATATATATATTTAGTTTGATTTCTTCTAAAATTAATTTTATCTTCTAAATCTCTTAAATTATATATACCTAATAGGGCTTGCATTTCAGTTATCCTATAATTCCATCCTATTTCAGAAAATGACTTACTAGTGTCTTTAATATTAGTACAATGATTTCTCAATAATCTACATTTTTCAGCTAATTCATCATCATCCGTTAAAATAAACCCTCCTTCACCAGTTGCTAATATTTTACCATTTTTCATACTGAAACATCCAAATTTTCCAAAAGTACCTAAATATTTATTATTCCATTTTGAACCATGGGCTTGACAAGCATCTTCTATAATTGCTATATTATATTCCTTAGCAAAATTAAGCAATTTATCTAAATTGTAACTGCACCCCCATAAATAGACAGGTATTACTGCTTTTGTTTTATTAGATACTTTTCTTTTCAAATCATCATAATCAAAATCAATACTATTTTCTTGACAATCAACAAATATAGGTATAGCCATTTGATACAATATAGGAATAACAGACATTATAACAGCATTAGCTGGTACTAATACTTCATCTCCCTCTTTAATATTTAAAGATGCTAAAGATAAATGTATTGAAGCTGTACCATTTGCTACTGCTATGGCATTTTTTACTGAAAAGAAGTCTTTTATTTTTTCTTCGAAAATAGGAATATATTTATCTGGCTTACAAGGATTAAATTCATTTTTTATTAAATTTTCTATATTAATATTATCTTTCATAATAGCCTCCCTAATTTACAAAATTTCATCAAAAGCCATTAATTGCCACATATTTACACAATCCTCTGAAAAATTGTGACATTCTTTAATTTTCAATTTTTTATTAAGAAATATATCTTCTAGGTTTGAATTAGATAATTTTATTGATGTAGTTTCTCTAGGTATCATTTTACTTGATGGACAAGTATGTATGCTACCATCATGAGTAATAAAAAATAGACTATCTCCAGCAAAACAATTATTAATACATTTATTATAATGTTTTATAGATTCCAACATTTTTTTTACATATTCTTTGTTAGGTAATTTTGTTGTTGAAACATTTTTATACATTTTTAGTATTATATTTTCTAATTTGATAGCATCATTTTTATCTAAGGTCAATTTTTCATATAATTTTGTCTCTTCATTTAAAAATATAGGTTGAAAAATAAAATAGTCAGACTTTAAATCTGTTACAAATTTATATGTTTGTTCTAAATCTTTCAAATTTAATTTTGTTAAAACTGTATAAATTCCTATTTTTACATTTGAATTTTCTTTTAAGATTTTTATTCCTTTTACAACTCTATCAAAGCCATCATTTGCTGGATATTGCCTATATGTATCATTGTATTCTTTTTTATATGAATCTAAAGAAATTGATAGTGCATCCACTTTACTTTTTATTATTTCTTTATAGTATTTATCTATTAAATAGCCGTTAGTGCACAATATAACTTGAATGTTGTAATCTTTTATCTTCTTAATTATTTCAAAAGTTCTTCTATAATTGGATAAAGGTTCAGCTCCTGCAATGAAAACTCTCTTTACATTATATTTTTCTAACTTTTTTATAAAATCAAAGATTATTGCATCACTAATATCTGCATTATTAGCTGTATTTTTATTATTTATAGGATTATTATCTTCTGAAAAATCTAAATAACAATATTTACAATGAAAATTACATTTAGAGTTTAAAGCCCATAAAATTGTATTCATTTATCTTTTATCCCCTTTCATCTAATTTTTTCTCCTCTATAACATCTTGCATTCTACGTAATATTTGGTTTGAATCTTCTCTACTAATGTCTAACTTTATGAATCTTTCTGGATGAGTATCTGCATAAATTGAGTAAAATTTATCAACAGCTTTTAATAATTTAATTTCATCTGGCTTATATGGTATTCCATCTCTCTTTTCTGCTCTACTAATAGATAAATCTGGATTTCCATATAATAAAAATGTTCTTTCTGGCAATTGTCTAAAACTACCAGCAAAAGAATATATCTTTTCTGCTATTTCTAATGGATTCCCACCATTCTTCTGTGCAATTAATATTGCTTGATATAATGCGATTGTGTCTATGCTTCTATCTTCTATTACTGTTTTACCTTCTTCTAAAGCTTTTTTTATTGTACTTTCATATTTGTACATTGATCTTGACAATAGTAACATTGTTTCCGTCAATGGTACCCCCATATTAAAAAATCTATCTTTCGTGTGATAAAGAGCTGAAAAAATTTTTTTATTAAGTCCTTCTTGGACTTCATTAAAAATTTCCTTAATAAATAAAACATTCTCTCTGTTTCCAATACTTTTTTCTAATTGCTCTCTATAAAAAGTTTTACCTGTTCCACTTATTCCTTCTAAACTCAATAATTTACCTTTCATTTTTTCTCCTTCCTTTACACTTCCCATGGAAATACTACCCAACCTCTAACACTTTTTCCTATGTATTCTATTTCATCATTATAGTTAGTTTTATTACTTTCTTCCCAATTTTCTTCATTAACTACACAAATTGCAGTTCTTAATTCTTCAGGTTCCCATTTTCTTACTTCTTCTTTTATTTCCCTAATTGTAGCACCACTTCCTAATATATCATCAACAATTAAAACCTTTTTTTTGCTAATTTCAGAAAGATTTACCTTTTCATCAATCATTGGTTCTTGCTTAACTGCATTTATTTCATCATTAATTGTTTCAATGGATTTAATATTTTCGATTTTTCTGATGTTTAAAGCATGAGATAAAATAACACTTGGTATCATTCCTCCTCTTACTATAGAAATTATTATTTCAGGATTATAATCGTTTTTTATGTTATCACTCATATTTTTAACTATATCTGAAATTTCTTTCCAGTCAAAATAATTAATATTATTACTCATTATTTCCTCCTGTTTTTTTTAATTTTAAATATTTTGATAATCCGTCAAATCTCATTTTACAAGATAGGCATTCCCTACAATGCTTATCTTGTCTATTCCAGCATGAAAAGGTTTTATCTTTTATAAATTCTAGATATCCTAATTTATCAGCGATTTCCCATATTTCCGACTTATCTAACTTTATAAGAGGGGCTTCTATATTAATATCATTTCCAATTGCAATTTTTATTGTATTTTTTAAGTTTTCCAAAAAATCTGTTGAACAATCTTGATGGCTACTATTCCCAGCTAATCCACATATAACATTGTTTATTCCATTAGCATTAGCATAAATTGTTGCTAAAGAAATTAAAATTAAATTTCTTCCCTCAAAATTATTACTTTTAGCAATATCCTGCAACACTCCAATATCATATATTTCATGTTTAATATTTAATTCTTTACAAATTTGTTTTGCACATTCTATATCTCTTCGATATTTGTTATTATAAACAAATGATATTGCATAAACATTTTCGCTTTTAAATTTATTAATTGACATCAGTAAACAAGTTGTACTATCTTGTCCACCCGATAAAATAACTAACGCTTTATACATCTTTTCCTCCCAAACTTAAAAAATATTATATTTAATATCATTATCATATAC
>CAYXUA010000101.1:0-5158 GCA_964468015.1 uncultured Clostridium sp.
AGATAATATTACAAAAGTAAACAGTATTTTTGAAAATTCTTTAAAAATTTTTTCAGTTTTTTTAGCAAACAAAATACCCGCTAAAAGTTAAATAAGATTTCTGACTTTTAGTGGGTATACTTCATTATTACTTTTATTAAACATATTTTTTGCTTTTCACTTCTTCTGTTGATTTATGTGCCAAAATTGTCAATCCCCATTGACACGCCTAAACGGCTCTTTCTTTGTATGTTAAGTATCCATCAGTATAATTTGCATATTCTGCAGATAGTTTACTTGAGTCATATGAAATTGCACCCATTAGATTTTTACAATTATAAAACATATAAGTACTAGCTTCAACACTCTCTGTTGACCATAAATCACTTACATATATAGTGGTTAACTTCATTTCATAACCAGAGTATTGATATGAAAACATATAGGACATATTTTTTACTTTACTTGTATCAAAACTACTTAAATCTAACGTTAATAAGCTTTTACTTTGGTCAAACATTCCAAACATCGTAGTAACATTACTTGTATCAAAATTACTCAAATCTAGACTTTCTAAAACCGAACAACTTGCAAACATATATTCCATATCAGTCACATTTTTCGTATCAAAATTACTTACATTTAGACTTGTTAAATTTGAACATCCCTGAAACATACTATGCATTGATGTTACATTTTTTGTATTAAAATTGCTTAGATTTAGACTTGTTAATTTCTGACAATTTCCAAACATACCCTCCATATTTGTTACCTTACTTGTATCAAGATTACTTAAATCTAAACTTGTTAAATCACTACAAGCCTCGAACATATTTTCCATATTTGTAATATTACTAGTTTTCAAATTTTCTATATTTTTTATTTCTGTTATTTTACTTAGTCCATAAAAATAATATGATATACTTTTAGGTGATATTTCATCTTCGATAACACATGTATTAATCCAATATGCTATATAATAATCAGCACTAGCATTTGTTTTCCAATATAAATCATTCACACTCTCAAATCCATTTGAACATTCCTGTAAATATACCCTATCTGTTTCACTATAACCATCTGTAATATTTCCTGTTGAATTATATATTAAATGAAATTCTGTATCACTAATTTTATATATATTAGCATATACTTTTGTTGAGTTGTTTTTTTCTCTCCTTTTTTCTTTCGATTTTTATTATGTTTTGTATTCTATCAAATTAATCTTATTTTATACTAACCTTGCGTAGGTTTTTGCTGAAAAATTTTTAAAGATATATTAAACCTAGCTTTTTGCTAAGTCTTATATGTCTTTTATATATTCATCCTCATTATTTTCTTTAATATGTTAACTGTGTGTGTGTGTGTGTACAGCCACAAGGCTTTCACCGATTACTTTTTTCATTTCTTTCTTCCTTCCTTTTTATTCTTACATAATTTAATTCTTTATTTAATTAAACACATTTCATTTAGTTTTGTCAATATTTTTTACAAGTTTTTATCACTACTTTTTTACTTATAACATATATATAAATTATTTCGATTTTTTTAAGCTTTTCTATTGAATTTATACTAAAAATGATATAGTATAAATATAATATTGAAAACGGTATTTTACCAAGGAGGAAAAAATGGCAAATAGAAAGAAAACTGAAATAGAAGAACCAACATCTACTACTAAAAAAGGTATCACTAAAGTTGATACCACAAGAACACAAAAGATTGTGGCAAAAACTAAAGCAAATACTAAGCGTGCTAGTACTAAGACCACAGCAAAAAAATCTACTACAACGGCTGGTAAAAGTGCTACTAAAACTACTAAATCTACTGCTAAGTCTACTACTAAAACTGCTACTAAAAAAAGTACCACTAGAAAGACTAGCACCAAAAAAACTACTACTAAGAAAAGTGTAACTACTAAATCTGCTCGTACGAAAAAATCTGCTAATGATAAAATCGATTCAAAAACAGTTTTAGTTAAAGAATTTAAAGCTTCTGAGTATTATGATTTACCTTTCACTTATAACCAAACAGTAGTTAAAATCCTTGCACAAACGCCAGAAATTTTATTTGTTTATTGGGATATTTCTGAAGAGGATAGAAAAAAATATGTTGAAGAATATGGCGAAAATTTCTTTAATGAAACTAAACCTGTTTTGATTATAACTAATAAAACAATGGGATATACTTTTGAGGTTGATATTAACGACTTTGCAAATAGCTGGTATTTACATGTTAATGATGCAAAATGTGAATATCATATTGAATTAGGCAGACGCCCTATTTCATATAATGTTCAATTACCAAATAATTATCTTTATGTTGCTTCTTCTAATGTAATTGAAGCACCAAATAACCATATTCTTTTTGAAAAATCTCAAAACATGGTTTATTACAAAAATGTTAAAACAAATAATATAACTTCAAAGCCTATCACAAGTTTATCATTCTTAAGTAATATGGGAAGAATTTATAACATATACGATATATACCATAAAATATACAAAGATGAGAAATTTGAAGATGCTACTAAACTTATGGGTAATTCATCTTCAGTATTTAAATAATATAATAAGCACACAAAGGAGATAAATATGAAAAACATAAAAGGATATGTAAGTTTTGTACTTCACGCACACTTACCTTTTGTATACCATCCAGAAAGTGAAGATTACTTGGAAGAACAATGGCTTTTTGAAGCAATTTCTGAAACTTACATCCCATTATTATTGAATTTTAAAAAATTAGAAGAGGAGCATGTTGATTTTAGGATAACAATGTCACTTACACCTCCTCTTCTTTCTATGCTTGATAATGAGCTTTTGCAAAAGAGATATATTAAGTATTTAAAAACACACATCGAGCTTTGCGAAAAAGAAGTAGAAAGAACTACTTATGATGAGAGATTAAACAAATTATCTCATTACTATTTAGAACGCTATACAAATGATTTACATGTATTTAAGGATGTTTATGATTGTAACTTAATAAATGGATTTAAGTATTTTCAAGATATTGGAGTTCTTGAAATTATTACATGTGGAGCAACACATGGCTACTTTCCTATTTTATACGTAAATGAAAAAACAGTAAGAGCACAAATTGCAGTTGGAGTTCAAACTTATGAAAAATACTTCGGAAGAAAGCCTCGTGGAATTTGGCTTCCTGAATGTGGATATGTTCCACAAGCTGATAAATATCTTCGTGAATTTGGTATTGAATATATATTAACAGAATCACATGGTATTTTATATGCTGACCCTACTCCCCTATATGGCACATTTGCCCCTATCGTTTCTCCTGGTGGAGTCGTAGCTTTTGGTAGAGATATTGAATCTTCAAAGCAAGTTTGGAGTTCTATTATCGGTTATCCAGGTGATTATAATTATAGAGAGTATTATAGAGATATTGGTTTTGAAACAGACTATGACTATATTAAGCCATATATTGCTTCAAATGGAGTTCGTGTTCATACTGGCATAAAATATTATCGTATTACATCAAAAAGTGATTTTAAAGATTACTATAATATACAATGGGCAAAAGATACAGCTGAAAGACAAGCTGGTCATTTCTTAGATTCAAGAACTTCACAGATAGACTTTTTAGCTGATAATATGCATGTTCCCCCACTTGTAGTTTGTCCTTACGATGCCGAATTATATGGACATTGGTGGTATGAGGGTCCTTACTGGTTATACATATTGTTTAAAAAAATTTACTATGATGATTGTAATTTCAAACTAATTACACCTGGTGATTATATAGACATGTTCCCAGAAATTCAGGTTGCTTCTCCTTGTATATCTAGCTGGGGCAAAAATGGATATAGCGAAGTATGGCTAAATGGCGAAAATGATTATGCTCATAAGCATTTACATGTAGCCGGAGATAGAATGGTAGAACTTGCTCACCTATTCCCTAATGAACAGGATAAGTTAAAGAGAAATGCACTAAACCAATGTGCACGTGAATTATTACTTGCTCAAAGTAGTGATTGGCTATTTATTATAACCAACGGAACCATGGTGGATTACGCAAAGCGAAAAATTAAAGACCATATAGGAAGATTTACTAAATTATATACTCAATTAAAAGAGGATAAACTAGATAAAGAATTTTTAGAAATGGTCATGGAAAAAGATCCTATTTTCCCTGACATTGATTATATGTTGTATTATTAAAATAGAAAAAAGCATAAAGTAAGTATATACCACTTTATGCTTTTTTATTTACACTTAAAAAGACCACCTTATTATCCTTTTTAATATTTTATCTTTTGGTGTAAAATGACTAGAAAGAACTACAAATTTCTGTATAGGATTAAAAAAACATTTTAACAATGGAATATTATTAACAGTATACTTTATTCCTTCTTTTTCTAGTTCATCACATGTAAAAAGCTTGCATGTTATGCATTGTGCTGTGCATCTTCTATCTATTAAGTATTCACATGTTCGCAACTTGCTGCCATATAATATTCCGAAATATTTATTTCCATTATGATGACAGCATCCCATTGTAACATCTGTATTTGCTTTTATTTTATATTTATCATTTTTAAATCCACATATGTTTTTGGTCACAAATTCATTATCTAAAAAATCACATATACTGTCATATAAATAATTATACATTTGAACTTTATTTTCATATTGCATTGCATTAATTGCTATAATAAGTTCTTTATACTCTTCTTCATTTTGAGTATAATCATTTATTTTAGCTATAATCATTTTATTATCATCTTGCATTCCTAGTCTGATATTATATCTCTTTAAATCCTTATATATTTTTATAAGATTTCGAATTAAGTCTTCCTTAGAATGCTTATTATCTATTGTTATATCTAATATTATATTCGTATTCCTTGCCTTTCGTATTTGTTGTTTTATATCACTATATCTTTGGTTGCATGCTACTTTTGTAATACTATATTTCTTATCTGATATATCTACATATGTACCATTTTCTAACTTTAAATATTTCATTTTATTCTATCCTCTATTTCAACTTTACATAGTTTATTTTAATATTATATCCATTATTTTTCAATATACGACAAGGTTTCTCTACTAAATTAATTAATAACTTCATATATTTTTCCGATAATTATATATTCCAAACTCATTCCGGACATATTTCCTTTTTTATTTATTTGAATAATATAATGTATATC
>CAYXUA010000102.1:0-5131 GCA_964468015.1 uncultured Clostridium sp.
ATATTTACATTATAACTTATTTTTTTTAAAATTGCAACATTTTTTCATATTTTTTGGCCAAGCCATCATTATTTTCATTTATAAATTATGGTTACCTAATGCCAATAGGTTGATTTTTCGCTTTTTTTATTGTATAATATAAGTATATTTAGTGACATTTTTATTTATTACAAACGCAAACTTGCGTTAGAGGAGGAAACATCATGAAAAACACTTTAAGACAAACCCTCGTTGCAGCAACCGTTGCTTGTGCTTTTGTATTTGGTTTCTTTGCTAATATTTCTATTCCTGCTGATATCAGCCAAACCGCAATCACTTTTACTTCTAAAGCTGAAGCTGGTTGGCTTAGAGATTTAGAAAAGGATTTGAGGAAAGAAAGAAAACGTGAAGCTAGACAAACTCGTCGAGATATTGTTAGCGATATCAAGAAAGATATCCGTGATGCACGTAAAGAGCAAAGAAATATCAGACGGGCAGATGGCGACCCTCGCTTTGCTGACAGATATCTGAATGATAACCAAGTACGCGCATTGCGCACCCTTAAAGCACTGCCGGTAGGTCAAGAAGTTGCTTTGGAAGTTATGACCAAAGAGGCAAATGCTATTCGTAGCATGTGCAAATTACTTCCTGAATTCAGCTATGTTCGCCCTAACTATGATAGCTACGGCGAAAAAACTGGTATTGTTGTCTATCGACATTCTGTAGTTTATTAAGCAATAGTTAACTGCAAAAAGAGCAACCAAGTGGTTGCTCTTTTCATTTTTTATGCCAGTATTGTCAGTTTTCCGTTCCCTTTTTGCGTGCTTCTTCTTTTTTGAACTGTTTCTGTTATATAGTATTCTGATATTAGTTCATCTAATTCTACACTTATTCTATATATCTTATCATAATCTTCGCCTTTTACTATGCTATTATTTAACTTTGTTCGTAATTTGCATATTTCATCATTTATCATTTTTTATCACTCTCCAATTCTCTCCTTTTCTATCTACAATTATGATAACATATTTTTACACGCTCTTCAATATTTTTACTATATTTTACCAATTTTTCGTATGCCAATTTCTTATATTTTTAACGCTTTTATGGCGTTTTACGACTTTATATGTCAAAATATTACAGGATACGACAAATATCAACAATGACAATAATTGGGAAATTCTTATATTATACAACATTAAACTGTCAATTCTTATTCCTTCTATAAAAAATCTGACAAAAGAATATAATATTAGATATACTAATGTGGTTTCTCCTGTTTTTTGTCTTTTTTTGTTCAATATTATTAAAATTACAAATATTATGAAGTCTGTAATGGATTCATATAAAAATGTTGGATGTACTTCTTTATATATTCCTTCTTTTATTATTCCCATTCTAAATATATTATTCGTTTCTGTTCCATACGCTTCTATATTAAAAAAGTTTCCCCATCTGCCTACCCCTTGACTTAATGCTAATACTGGTACTATTTGGTCTAGTAATTCCATTGCATTTATTTGCTTTTTTTTGCAATATATGTATGTTGTTATCGCACCACCTATTATTCCTCCGTAAATAGCTAGCCCACCTGATTTTATATTCAATATTTGCATTGGATTGTTATAATAATAGTATATATTGAATAAAACATAGTATAATCTTGCACTTATAAATCCTATTGGTAAAATATATACTACTAGTTCTAGTATGTTTTCGTATTTTATTTCTGTATTTTGGGTAGTTCTTTTTAGTATTAATAAAGATAAAATTATTGCCCCTACAATTAATATAGCATACCAGTATATATCTATTCCTAGTATGCTAATTGCAATTTGGGATAATTTTAATTCTATTCCTAATCCCGGAAATGTAACCATTAAATTATTCTCCCTTTTTTGGTTCTATTATGCTGATCACTTGTTTTTCTTGTTTAAAGTTTTCTTTTAGTACTTGTTCTACATATTGTTTTGTTATTTGATTGTAGTTTTCTAAGTAATCAAAACTGTTTATTCCTTTAAAATAGTCTGCTAAAAACATTCTAGCAATGTCTCCAACTTCATTATATTCTTTTACATAATCTCCATATATCATTTTCTTTATTCTGTCGAAATCCGCTTCTTCAATTCCGTTTTGTTGTTTTTCTTTTATTTCTTCGTTTATATATTTTTGAACTTTTTCTGGCTCTTTTGAAATTGCTCCTATTAATACATGAGAGTAATTGTCTGTAAATTCAAAGTCTAGTTCTAATGGTGCTTGTAAAAGTCCTTCTTCATAAAGTTTTTTGTATAGTTTTGAGCTTTTTCCCATTAGCACATTTAGTAGTATCTCTATTGCTATATGTTTTTTGACTTTTTCTTCAGAATCTGTTTCTGGTGATATTTTATACCCTATCATGAATGATGGTATACTTACTTCCATTTCTTGTTTTACTTTGTTTTGCACTATATTTTCTGGTTCTTCTGCATATATTCTTTTTATTTCTCCATTTGATTTTGTTGGTAATAATCTTCTTTTTATTCCGTCTATTGCTTGTTCTACTTCAAAATCTCCACATAATACTAATGCCATATTTCCTGAGTTATAGAAGGTATTATAACATTTGTATAATACTTCTTTATCTATATGGCTTATTGTTTCTATTGTTCCTGTTATATCTATTTTTACTGGATTGTTATGGTACATTGCTTTTATTGCGTTTATATATATTACCCATTCTGGATAATCGTCGTACATCATTATTTCTTGACCTATTATGCCTTTTTCTTTTTCTACGTTTTCATCTGTAAAATATGGATGCTGAATGTAATCTGCAAGCTCATCAAAAGCTGCTTCGAAATTATCCGTACTTTCAAATAGATATGCTGTATGGTCATTTGTTGTGTATGCATTTGCGTTTGCACCTAGTGCTGTTAGTACATCTAGGCTATTTGTTCCATTTTCTTGTTCAAACATTTTGTGTTCTAGGAAGTGTGCTATTCCGTCTGGGACTTTTATCGGATTATCTTCCCCTGGAACTATGAATTCATTATCTATTGAACCATAATGTGTTCCCCATATAGCATATTTTTTGGTTCTTCCCTTTTTAGGTATTATCATTACAGTTAAACCATTTTCTAGTTTCTCTATATATAGTTTTTCTTTTACCTTTGTGTTTTCTATTATTTGCATATTTGCCCCTTTCTAATTTCTTAAAAAGTAAATTGTATTTATTTCCATTAAGTTTGCAATATTTTGTATTTGCTCTCTTGTAACCTTTTGTATGTTTTCTTTATATTGTTCTAGAGTACATCTTGTGCCAGCTAATTCTTGACCTAGGTAGTAGGTTATCTCTGTGTCTTGCTCTTCTTCTACTCCTGTTACTGCTGATATTATATATTTTTTTGCATTGTCAATGTCCTCATCTGTGAAATTGCCTTTTTTCATATCTTCAATTTGTTCTCTTATTATATTTAAAGCTTTTTCATAATTATCTATCTCTATTCCACATCTGATGAAGATATCGTTTTTCTGTCTTATATAAGTTGAACGAGCGCTGTATGCCAAATGAGCTTTTTCTCTTACATTTTGGAACATCTTAGAATTTGCACTATCACCTAATATTGTGTTGTATACTGTTGCAACAAATCTTTCATTTTGTTGCATTTTGTTTATTTGCATTCCTATGACTAGTTTTCCTTGAGTTACATTCATTTTGTCTTCTAAAGTTTTTGTTTCATTTATTTTCTCTTTTAGTTCTGTTTCTTCTCTGTTTATAATATATTTTGGTTCTCTTTCTGGCAATTTTGCAAGATTTTCATTGTTTTTTAATATTTCTATTATCTTTGCCTCATCAAATTCTCCTGATACAAATATATCTATTTTAGCTTCTTTTATTAGTTCTTTGTATCTATTATAAAGAGATATTTGAGTTATTTTTTCTAAGTCCTCTATATATCCATATTTATATAGACTATATGGTTTATTTTGGTACATTTCTTCTGTGGTTCTTTCAAATGCATATAGGTCTTTGTTGTCTATTTTGCTTTGGATTAATTGCTCTAGATTGTTCTTCTCTGTTTCGAAATATTTTGGGTCGAATTCATTATTTTTTGTTAATGGATTAAATACTATTTCAATCAATAGTTCTATACTGTTTTTTAGTAACTCTTCGCTTTGTGGTAGGAATTTATCATTTAATGACTCTAAATAAAATTTTATTACTTGATTATCTCCAGTTTTTTCTACACCGCAGTCAAATTCTGCTCCATACATTTCTTCTAGTTTTTTGTTTATTTCTTCTTGTGATTGCATGTTGTTTGTACCCCTTCTAAGAACTGCAGGTATTAGAGCATTTTCTGTTATGTTTTTTCTATCTAGTGGGGTAGTTATGAATATTGATATTAAGTTTGTTTTAAATCTGTTTGTTTGTATCGAATGTACTTTGATGCCTTTTTTTATCTCTGTTATACTGTCTTGCATATTTCCTCCTCGTATAATTTATTTATTGTTTTTATTATAGGTAATTTTTTCTTATTTATTCATTAGGCTAACAATTCTTTCACTACCTCATTTATAGTTCTACCGTCAGATGAAGCACCTATTTTTTCTTTTGCTACTTTCATTACTTTTCCCATATCTTTTATAGATGTTGCACCTGTTTCATTTATTACATTTTGTACTATTTCTTTTACTTCTTCTTTGCTTAATTGTTTTGGTAAGTACTCTTTTACTATACTAATTTCTTCTTTTATTTTGTCAACTAAATCTGTTCTTCCACTTTTCTCATAGTCTGCTAGTGAATCTATTCTTTTCTTTGCTTCTTTTGCAATTATTTCTATTATTTGTTCATCTGTAAGCTCTATTTGTTTATCTTTTTCAACTTGCAAAATAGCTGCTCTTACCATTTGAATAACATTTTTTCTAATTTCTAATTTCTCCTTCATACAATTTTTTAAATCTGCTAATAATTTTTCTTTTAACATTTTTATCATCCTTTCTGAAATTGCCAATGGGGACGGGGGATTTTGGCAATTTTCTTATTAACATTATTTTTCGAAAATAAAGCAAATGGAAATTGCCAAAATCCCCGTCCCCATTGGCAATTTCGGTTAAGCAAAAAGTGAGAAGCAAATATTGATTATTTACTCCTCACCCCTTTTTTATTTAGAAT
>CAYXUA010000103.1:0-5130 GCA_964468015.1 uncultured Clostridium sp.
TTTACCGTTACTTCTACACTTCCTTTTGTCCAATTTGTTGGCTCTGCTGATATTTCTATTGTTCCTTCTAGTATATTGTTTATCGTTATTGTTTTGCTTTCTGTTGTTCCGTCATTATTACTTACTGTGAATGTGTATGTTCCGTTTGCTATTACTTCATATGTTTCACTTATTTCCGTTGTTCCACTGCTGTATATTTTGGCGGTTCCTCTTGGTGGGATATAACTCTTTATTCCACTTTTCGCTTTGGCTGTTACTGTTATTGTTACTGTATTTGCTATTCCTGTTGTATCTTGACTTAAGCTTATTGTTATCTCTGGTCTTTCTATTTCTCCTTTTCCTATGTATGTTACTTCCCAATTTCCATTTGCATCTTCTTTTATTTCATACAAATATCCGTCTTCTACTTTCACTTGTCCATTATCTTCATTGCTATTTCCATCTTTTATTATTCCGTCTTTTTCTAGCCCTCCTATTATCTCTTCTATTCCTATATCTCTATCGCTTATTATTATTTTTTTAGCTATTGATAATTCTATTTTTTCTTTCCATGCTTCTATATTGCTTTTCTCTACTGTACTTAAACTGTTATCTATTATGCTATCTCTTCCAGTTATTGTATTTACTGCTACTCCGGCTAGTATCAATAATAATATTACTGTCATAGCCAATGCTATTAGCGTTATTCCGCTTATTTCTCTTCATTATTTTAAAATCTCCTTCTTTTAAACTTTTTCAATCTCACCACTTCGGCGGTAACTACAACTCAAAACAAAAAGACACATAAACCTAGTGCATCCCACTAAGTCTACATGTCTTTCTTTATATATTCATTCTTTTTATTTTATTTAATAAGTTATATATATATATATATGTGTGTGTGTGTGTGTACAGCCACAAGGCTTTCAGCGATTACTTTTTTCATTTTCTTCTCCTTTGTAATACAAATATTGAATTTGTATTCATGTATTCTTTTTGTATGTTTATTATATATCAAACTTTTACCTCTTTCAACCTTTTACTAGAAATTATTCTACTTTCTCATCTCTTAAATTTTTCTCTAAAAAATATGTCCAAAATCTCCGTCACTATTGACAGCAAATGCATTATCAACTAAAAAAAAGACTTCTTATTAAAGAAGTCTTTTTGGTTTGCCATTTTAGTTGTTTTTGATTTCATCATTTACAATTAAAATACCAAAATTCACTATCCAGCGTTTGTAATTCCTTTCGGAATGAGTTGTTTGGTCAAGCTGCGCAAATTCTTCTAAATACTGCACTCTCTCTTCAGTGATTTCCCTCGCTGTTAGAGATATTGTGCCTTTTTTGCAGTTAATTGAACAACTGCCACCTAGCCGGTTTCGAACTTCTGATAATTTCATTATTGTAAGCCGTCTTTCACACATAATAGCAACCTCCTGCATATAAAAAATATTTAAGTGTATACTTATATTATATCTTGTAAACATAATTTTTGTCAAATGTTTTCTAAAATTTTCCAGCTACCTTTTGTTTCTGGTTTGGTATTAAATGTCATTTCTTGTTTTGTTATCGGATGTTTGAAAGTTAGCTCGTATGCCCATAAGCAGATCTGTTTTCCTCTTCCACGAGTTCCATATTTTTGGTCTCCATATAAGCTATGTCCTATATCTGCAAACTGTAATCTTATTTGATGATGTCTGCCTGTGTACAGTTTTATGTTTACTAGTGATAAATTAGTTTCTTCATTATATTTTATAACCTCATATTCTAATTTTGCATATTTAGAATTTTTTGTTCCCTCTTCTACTACTTTACTAGTATTTGTTCTTTCATTTTTTAGCAAGTAATTCTCTAGAGTTGCATTCGTTTTTTCTAGCTTTCCATTTACTATTGCTAAGTATCTTTTTTGAAACTCCTTATTGCGCACTTGCTCACTTAGCCTAGCTGCTGCTTTTGAGGTTTTTGCAAATACCATTACGCCTCCTACTGGTCTGTCTAGCCTATGTATTAGCCCTAAATATACATTTCCTGGTTTATTATACTTTTCTTTTATATATTGTTTAATTATTGTTAGCATGTCCTCATCACCAGTTTTATCCTGTTGAGATGGCACATTTACTGGCTTTTCTACTACTATTATATGATTATCTTCATATATTACTTTTAAATTTTGCACTTTTATTTCTCCCAACGTCCATATATTCCACAAGGTAATACTAGATTTGAATTCTGCATAGGCAAGCCTATTTCTCCTGATGATATTTTACCTTTATATTTTACATTTATTTTTAATATATTACTTAGTACTTCTGAAGATATTCCTGTTGTGTATGAATTTATTAAAAAGAATAATGGATTGTCCGATAATACTTTGGTACATAGGTTTACTAGGTCTGATATACTTTCTTCAAATTGCCATACTTCCCCTTTTGCTCCTCTTCCATAAGAAGGTGGGTCCATTATTATTGCGTCATAAGTATTTTCTCTTCTTATTTCTCTTTCTACGAATTTTACTACATCATCTATTATATATCTAACTGGCTTGTCCTGTAATTTAGAAGATGCGACATTTTCCTTTGCCCATTGTACCATTCCTTTTGAGCTATCTACATGGCATACAGATGCACCTGCTGATAAGCATGCTACTGTTGCCCCTCCAGTATATGCAAATAAATTTAGTACTTTTATCGGCCTTTTTTCTTCCTGTATTTTGTTTATCATCCAATCCCAATTTACTGCTTGCTCTGGAAATAATCCTGTGTGTTTGAATCCCATTGGTTTTATATTGAAGATTAAGTCTTTATATTTTATGCTCCATTTTTCTGGTATCTTGGTTTTATATTCCCAATTTCCTCCACCACTTTTGCTTCTTACATATCTAGCATTTGCAGATTTCCATTTTGATGGACAGCTCTTTTCTTTCCAAATTATCTGTGGGTCTGGTCTAATTAATGTTATACCTCCCCATCTTTCTAATTTTTCTCCATTTGCCATATCTATTATTTCATAATCTTTCCAGTTATTTGCTATGTTCATTAATTATTCTCCTTCTAGAAGTTAGATAATATTTTAAAAAAGTTCATTATTAGCACAATATTTATAATGCTAAACATTAGTGTAAATATTGTTATAATACTAATTATTTGGTTCTTTTTTACCCACTTCCATAATTTATTTTCCTTTTTATTAATTTTATAATTAATGTTTTCTTTTGCTAATTCCATAACATAAATCCCCCCTGTTTTTATTTATATTCAAGGGTTACTTAAGTTATGCTAAAAATCGTACGTCAAATTCTTTTATATTATACGATTTTATCCAATAATTGTCAATTATTCAAAACTTTTTTGATATTTTCTGCTAATTTCTGATTTATTCCTTTTACTTTTGCTATTTCTTCTATTTCCGCTTCTCTTATTTTTTGCACACTTCCAAACTTTTTAAGCAGTTCTATTTTCTTCTTATCTCCTATTCCCTCTATATCATCTAGCTCAGATTTCTTCATTTCTTTATCTCTTAATTTTCTATGATATTCTATTGCCACTTTGTGAACTTCATCCTGGAAGTTTGTTATTAAGTTCATAAGTTTTTCTGAAATGTCTATTTCTGTTCTATCTTCCTTTATCAATGCTTTTGTTTGATGCTTATCATTTTTTACCATTCCAAATACAGGAATATCTATATTAAAACTTGATACAGCCTTTTTTATTGCCCTAATTTGTGTTATTCCTCCATCTGCAAATATTACATCTGGCAATTTTCCAAAGCCATTTGACTTTCCTTCTATTGAATGCTTTATTCTTCTTGTTATAACCTCTTCTGTGCATTTCACATCATCTTGGCCTTCTACTGTTTTTATTCTAAATCTTCTTGATAAATTCTTTTTAATAACACCATTCTCCATTACACACATTCCGTGCAACTATATGTGAACCTGATATATTTGATATATCGAAACACTCTATTCTCTCTGGTAATTTATTTAAGTTTAGTTTTACTTTTAGTTCTTCTAATACTTCTGTTTTATCTTTTTGCTTATTCTCAAGAGTAATTTTTGCATTATTTTCAGCCATTTCTACAAAGCGTAGTTTTTCACCTTTTTGAGGTGTTTTTAGCTCTACTTTCCTTCCTACTTTTTTGCCTAGCCACTCTTCTATTGCCGCTTCGTCTTCTACTTTTTCCCTTAGCATTATTTTATGTGGTATTGCTTCTCTATTCATATAGTACTGTTTTATGAAGCCTGATAGAATCTCACTGCTTTCTAAATCCTTTAGCTCATCAAAAAAGTAATGCTCTCTTGCTATCATTTTGCTATTTCTTACAAAGAAAATTTCTATACAGACTGATAATTCATTTTTGTATAATCCTATTACATCTATATCATTTTCAGATATGTTTGATACCTTCTGTTTTTGTGAGATTCTTTCTATTGCTATTTTTCTATCTCTTAACTCTGCGGCTTTTTCATATTCTAATTTTTCAGCATGTTCTTGTATTTCTTTTTCTAGATTTTTAATAATTTTATCTGTTTTGCCTTCTAATAGCATTACTATATCATCTATTTGTTTTCTATAGTCTTGTTTGCTTATATATCCCATGCATGGTGCTGGGCATCTTTTTATATGGTAATTAAGGCATGCTCTATCCTTATATTTAAAGTTTTTGCATTGCCTTATTTGAAATTTTTCTCTTATAAAATTTACCATTTCCTTTGCACTACCCGGATTTGCATATGGTCCGAAATATTTTGCACCATCGTTTATTATTCTTCTTGTGGTTGTTATTCCTGGATAGTCAGATTTTACATCTATTTTTATATATGGATAAGTTTTATCATCTTTTAATAATACATTAAATTTGGGCCTGTTTTCTTTTATTAAGTTACACTCTAATATCAATGCTTCTGCTTCGCTGTCTGTAACTATATATTCGAAATGGTCTATTAGTGATACCATTTTTATTATTCTATTTGTTTTATTGTTTTTCATAAAATATTGCTTTACTCTATTTTTTAATACTACTGCCTTTCCAACATATAGAATATTGTTATCCTTATCTCTCATTATATATACACCAGGTTTGTCTGGTAATTTTTTTAGTTCTTCTTTTATATTAATTCCATACCTTTCATCTTTATCATCAATAATAC
>CAYXUA010000104.1:0-5123 GCA_964468015.1 uncultured Clostridium sp.
GTATAATTCTCCAAAATATTGTTAATATAATAACTAAGTGATATAATAAACAAAAACAAAAAAAGGGAGGATAAAAAATGAGTGAAAACACAAATGGAGAAGAACTAAAAAAGGAATTATTCAATATAAAGAAAACAGGCTGGAATAATGTATCAGATGTAGAAATGGATGCCATACAAAAATTTGCAGACGAGTACATGTATTTCTTAAATGTTGGAAAAACAGAAAGAGAAGTAACTGAAAATACTGTAGACATATTAAATAAAAATGGATTTAAAAATGTAGAAAAAGTAGAAAATCTATCAGCAGGAGATAAGGTTTACTATGTAAATAGAGAAAAAAGCATATATATAGCAGTAATAGGAACAGAAAAAATGGAAAAAGGTTTAAACATTATAGGAGCACATGTTGATTCTCCAAGATTAGACCTAAAACCAAATCCACTATATGAAGATGGAGGATTTGCATTAATAAAAACACATTATTACGGTGGAATAAAAAAATATCAATGGACAACAATTCCACTTGCAATACATGGTGTAGTAGTAAAATCAAATGGAGAAAAAATTAAAATAAATATTGGAGAAAATAAAGAAGATCCGATATTCACGATTACAGATCTTTTACCACATTTAGCACAAGAACAAATGGAGAAAAAACTAAAAGACGGAATAGCAGGAGAGGACTTAAACTTATTAATAGGAAGTATACCATATGATGAACAAACAAGTGAGGCTGTTAAATTAAACATATTAAAGATATTAAATGAAAAATATGGAATAAAAGAAGTAGACTTCTTAAGTTCAGAAATAGAAATTGTACCAGCGTTTAAAGCAAGAACGCTAGGCTTTGACAGAAGCATGGTTGCAGCATATGGTCAAGACGATAGAGTATGTGCATACACTTCATTAAGAGCAATTCTAAATGTTGAATCACCAAAAACAACAGCAGTATGCATATTATCAGATAAAGAAGAAATAGGAAGCATGGGAAATACAGGAATGGAATCACATGTATTTGACAACTTCATAGCAGAATTATTAAATAAGGCAGGAGAAAACAGACCAAATCTACTAGAAAAGGTATTTTGCAACTCAAAAATGCTATCAGCAGATGTAGATGCAGGCTTTGACCCAATATATGCTTCAGCTTCAGAAAGAAATAATGCAGCTTTCCTAGGAAGAGGAATAGGGCTAAATAAATACACCGGAGCAAGAGGAAAATCAGGAGCTTCAGATGCCAATGCAGAATATGTTGCTAAAATAAGAAGAATATTTGAAGAAAATGGTATATCTTACCAATTATCAGAACTAGGAAGAGTAGACCTAGGCGGAGGCGGAACAATAGCCTACATCTTAGCAAATAAGGGTGTAGATGTAATAGACTGCGGAGTACCAGTATTATCAATGCATGCTCCATACGAAGTAACCAGCAAATTTGATATTTATTCAGCCTATAAGGGATATGAGGCATTCTGGAAAGAATAAGAAGATAGAGACATAGCAATTTATTGACAAAATGCAAGCAAAATATTTGCTTGCATTTTTTATAAGAGAGTTTTTACTAATCTACATAATATTGTGAAATCTTGAAAAAAATGTTATAATAATAACATAGTGCTAAAAAATAGCTCAAATGATAATTATCATAAGGAGGTGTAGTTCTTTATTTAAAAGTAATGAATATGTCAAATACAGCTAAGGAGGAGACTTAAAAATGAGAAAGAGAATTAATGAACGGCAAGATATATTTTGCTACATGTTTCAAAGATTGGACCAGAATCCTAATAACTTCCACAACTGGTTTCCTAAGATTAAAGACTGTGGGATTTCTGTGCCTAATAGCACCATTATTCCTGTACCAGAAAATGTAATGAAAGCTTTTTCGATGGAAAAAATGGAAGAAAATCAAACTCTCATAGAGAAATGGGTAAAGAGTATGGTTATGCCAGTTTTTCAAAAACACACAAACCGCTTTGGAGTGTTCATGAAAAATGGTACTTTTTCAAACAAATTCGATGCAAGAGATTGTATATTGCCGCTAAGTTCTACATCTGGAAGCATTGCGAAGCATATTATGAACATTAATTATATGTCTCTGATGTGTGGCGCTGGTGGAAATACTGAAATTGTCTTGCGTAACATGATTCCGTGGGATAGTTACCGTATTGCAACTATCTATAATGGATTGCCATTCCGCCCAGAATTCCGGATTTTCTATGACTTTGACAATCATGAATTATGTTACAGTGTGAATTATTGGGATTGGGAGTACTGTTATTCGAAGATTGCAAGAAAAGCGACAGACCGAATTGTATTTGAAGCATGCTATCCGCACATTAAGGCTACTTTTGACGGCAAATGTGAAGAAGCCGAGCAACTTATAGTAGAACACATGAAGGGTATTACCGGTTTCGAAGGTGTCTGGTCTATAGATTTGTTATAAGTGGAAGAGGGACATGTTTCACCTAAGCAAATCAATTAAGGCAATTACTGTACCTGCTATTGAAAGCAAAATTCCAAAAATGGTTAGAAAATTAACCATTTTGTTAGTTTGTTGTGAATACATTAAGGTTAAGTCTGATTCCAACAGTTCAAGCAAGTACTTGATTTTCTCTATAATAGGGTCAATGTGTTGACTTCTTAAAACTAAATTTTCAAGCTCACCCATTTCTGAAATATCAATTTGTTCTAGTTTATTTAAAGTAAGCATTAAATCTTTTCTGTAAGCCTTAGTTCTTTGAATTGCAGTGTTAAAGTTCTCAATTTGATATGCCTTAAAAAATGTTTGCTTGTCCAAAATATATGTAGTAACAGTTTTAATAGCCATTACAGTTTCTATTGAGAATAAAATTCCATGATTAACACCAGCAAATTTTGATTTCATAGAAAAATATTCATTCATATCTCCATAATATTTTGTAGAGAATATTCTCTGATGAACTTCGTAATCTTTTTCATAAGCAGAGTGATTTAAGTTAAACAAAATAAAATTAGAGCCAAAAGCAATAAATTTAACAAATTCTCTACTTCCCCAATCATTAGAAATTCTGCTTAAAGCAAGTTCTTTACTAACAAAAGGCCATCCTTCATCACCAGTAAGTAAGCCATATACACGCTCTGCTTCATTGCGAATTACACTTACCAAGTCTGAAACTTCGCCAAACTCGTTTAATTCAAGTAAATACGAGGTATTAAAAGCATCTGAAGGGATAGAAATAGAAGAGATAATATCATCAAATAATTCCGTTATAGAAAGTTGACTATTTGCTATTGTATTATCAATATACTCAATTTCAAATTTTTCACAATTTCCAGCACATTGCCTTAAAAATATAACTTGGTCAGTAGTTGCCTTATCAAAATTTAAGTTAATGGTTAAAGAAGCAGTACCTATCTCTGGAAAAATAGTAAACATGACAGTTGAATTTATAATAGGTAAAGATACGTGCTTAATTTTGAAATCAGATATAATAGCGCGCTTAGGCGCGAAAGGTAAACCATTTGGGTGTAAAAAGCTTTGTGAAATATTAATATCTCTTAAGGTTTCATTATTATTCTCATCAAAACATACTTTGGAATATTTACTTAATAAATTAGTTTTTATCGAATTTACAGTAGTATCAGCAGTTACAGGGTTAATACCAGAAATATCTAATACAGAAAAATGTGTAAAATAACAAACACTACCGCTTAATTTATCTATAAAAGTAGACATTTTACAACCTCCTCAAAATATATAAAACATCTTTTGAACCCTTATATAATTTGGCCTTATTCCTTTGTTCATCAAAATCTACTGTTGGTAATTTATCTGTAAGTGAAATATCAAAATGATATGTAAACATTTCTTCAATAATAAAACCTTTTTCAGTAAATAACGAATTCATTGTGTTGTAACAGAATTCTCTTACAGGTAATAGGCCTTTTTCATTAAATCTTTTTATAAAATCTTTTTCAGAAACAGGTTCTGAAAAGTGTTTACCGTTTTTTAAATATTCAAGAGTAAATATATCGCTAGAGGCATCAGTAAAAGTAGTAGTAATAAATAATAAGCCCCCACTTGGAATGATATTTTTTAGTGTATTAAGAGTATTTTTAGTTATTTCAAATGGTATATGTTGAAAAACATGGCTAACAAGCACACTATTAAATTTATAAGTTTTTACACTATCAATAAAATCATTTATAACAATAATTTTGCTATCATCTATCCTTTGAGCTTCTTTTAGAGCTTCAGAAAATCTATTATAATCTGGCTCTAAACCAGTTATAGAAGAAACATAGGGATAAAAAACAGAGAAAAGTCGACCAAGTCCACAGCCTAAATCTAAAAAATTAGGTGGAGTAGGTAAGTGTTTTATTTTATTTATTATTTTATTTAAAATATTTTTCTCACTATCTGCCCAATATTTTTCATTAGAATCTGTACTAATATAAAGACAGGTTAAATTATCGCTATCATCAGGGTAAACATACTTTTCCATATATACCTCCTAAAATATTCTAAAATAAATTTTATCACTAAATGGATAAAAAAGCAATTTCTCTAGAATAATATAAATATATGTATTGCTAATTACTAATTTCTATGATAGAGTATGAGCAAGAATAATTAAGGAGGAAAAACATGAATAAAAATCTTGTAATTGTAGTAATTGCAGTGAGTGTAGTAGTTGCATTAGGAGTAGGAGCATATTTAATGCTGAACAATAATGATGGTAGCAAAGCAAGTTTAGATATTGATGAAGCTTCTAGTAAATTAGCAAGTTCAACGCCATTTAATGAAATGGCAACAATGGATATAACTTCAGACATTCTAGAAAGTGTATATGGAATAAATCCAGAGAATGTAGAAAAGGTGGCTGGAAAAGCTCCAATGATGAATGTACATTCAAGTATGTATATGATAATTCAAGCAAAAGAGGGAACTGTAGATACGGTTAAAGCAGAGCTTGATACCTATTTAGGACAATATGAAGAACAATGGAGTAGGTATTTGCCAGAACAATATGAATATGTACAAAACAGAAAAGAACGAGTTATAGGAAATAGTATATATGTAATTATTTCAGAAAATTCAGCAGCACTTGAAAAAGAAATAATAAAATAAATATTAAATGA
>CAYXUA010000105.1:0-4992 GCA_964468015.1 uncultured Clostridium sp.
TTTATATAATAATTTATATAAAACCAATTCAAGACATGATTACTATTATAAAAGATTAGCACATCAAATAAAGGACATTGCTTCAAACTCTTATCCAGGAGTTGATAAAGAGCATTCAGATGTGAAAAACTTGTCAGATATGGCTGGTATATTACAAGAAAATATAAAAACAATAAATGAGTTAAAAGATAAGATGATTGAAACAGCAAAACAATCACCATATTTTGAAATTATAAAATCGTTTTATGGAATAGGTGAAGTATTAGCTGCAGAACTATTAGGAGAGCTAGGAGATATTACAAGATTTGATAATCATAAACAGTTAATAGCATTTTGTGGATTAGATCCAACGATTATTCAATCTGGTAAAAGTATTAATGTTCATGGTGCTATATCAAAAAGAGGAAATAAATATGCAAGATGGATATTGTTTAATATAAGTCAAATGGTAGTAAAATTAGGTCATCAATGTCCTAATCACCCAGTTTATAATTATTATTTAATAAAAAAAGCAGAAGGCAAACATTATTATGAAAGCCTAACTGCTTGTTCAACAAAAATCTTAAGAATGTTATATTCAATGTGCAAAAATAATAAAACATTCTTAAGTGATTAATTAAATAAAGTTTAACATATGTTAAGCGAAAAAGATAGACTTTTTTAAAAAATTATATCATTTTCGCTTGTTTGCCATGCGAAAAAATAATATAATAAATTTATAAAAAAATACTTGACAAAAATTAGATAGTCAAATTGTTTTTATAATTATACAATAATAGACTGATAATTTCAACTAATTATCAGCCCTATTTATTGTATTTTGAAGTTTTATTTTTTTATTCATTTATTTTTGTATAAATTCCAATTGAGATTATTCCGCTTATACCAACTAATGTATATATAATTCTACTAAAAGCACTCATTGTTCCAAAGATAGATGCTACTAAATCAAAATTGAAAAGACCTATAAGAAGCCAATTAAGTGCACCAACGATGACAAGAGTAAGTACAATGTTATATAAAAGTTTCATAAAATTACCTCCATAAATGTTTATTTATGATTAGTGTATTCAAAAATATGCAAAATATTCAATAATTTTCAAAAAACCTGTAGTAAACTACAGATTTTTGATTTTTGATTGGGCTTATATCCTTTAAGTTTTTCATATAGTCTCCATCTCTTTCAAATTACAATAAGTAGGGCAGATAATAAGTTGAAATTATCTGTCTTTTATTATATAATGCTAACAAAAGATAGTAATTGTGCGCCCAGCAAAGAGTATGTAATCTAGCGGGTGGAAATCCCGTCTGGTTAAGGTCTAGCCAACCACCAGTAGCGAGTTTTGTGCTTGTAACAGTAATGTTATGAGTAAAGCGTAAACAGCGAGGGAATAGGGTTAAAAGGCAATTCAGCTCCGAAATTTTACAACTAAAAGGCAGATGTGCTAATTACCGCAGAATGCAACATTTGAATAATCGTTAAGGTGAGAGTATTCAAACTTTTACGGGGTCATTAGAGCCAATCATATTTCACATAGTGATTACATTATCAACTGGGGAGAGCCTAATATTTCTTGTAGAAATGCAAGTATGATAAACAACAATAAAACGGAGGATATCAAAAGAATATTAGGCAGTCGGATAAGTTCATAGTAGTGAGGAAGTTTCTGTAATGGGAAAGGAGCGAAGGGACTTACGTAATAATGGCCTTTCTGAGGAAACATTATCTGTACTCAGGGACAGGAGGAATAATGGAAACGAAATTAGAGAGAATAGCAGACAAATCAAGAAATGAACAACAACCAATATTTACATCATTGTATCATTTAATCAGCGAAGAATTATTAAAACAATGTCATAAAGAACTAGATGGTAGTAAAGCAGTAGGAATAGACAATGTTAGCAAGAAAGAATATACAGAAAACTTAGATGAAAATATTAAAGACTTAGTAATAAGACTAAAGAATAAGGCATATAAAACATCGCCAGCACTGAGAGTATATATACCAAAAGACAATGGTAAAATGAGACCACTAGGAATATCAATATATTTGACTGAATGTGAATATTATTACGAAGAGCCGTATGCGGGAAAACTGCACGTACGGTTCTTAATAGGGGCTAGTGTCGTGAGGCACTTGTCTACTAAAATGTTGTTGAAATTGGAGTAAAAAGTATGATAGATATTTTGATATATATTTGGATTTTTGGAACATTATTTATGCCATATATAATAGGTGTAATCTTATCTGCTATGATAATATGGTTAATAAGAAAAAAGATAATGGGAAAAGATAAAAAACTTAAAATTTTAATATATGCAATTATTATAATATTTTGTGTATTAGTATCTACGAAGTTAGGGTACTCGTTTATGTTATATAAAAGTGCAGAACCTGATAAGCTTTATATAGAAATGAATGAAATTAATGATAATCAAAGTCTTATAGGATTATCAAAAGAACAAGTTATTACATCATTAGGAGAACCACTACAAAAATCTACAGATAATCTATATGTATATAATGCAGGAACAATAACTGATCACTTCTTTTTTGGTGAAAGAGAATTTTATGAGCTTTTCGTATGGTTTGATGAAAATGATAGAGTAAAATCTACTTCAATAGATCTACCTCGAGGGGGATAACAATAATACAAATTACAGGGATACTGTTAGATGTAAATAAGTTTACATCTAATTTTTTTGGTTGTAAAATTATTTACATTAGAATTTAAGTTAGAACATCAAATTACAGAGGTCTTTGAATCTAACAAATTGACAGTTCAACTTTTATTCCTATTATTAATTTAGTTTAAGATAGTGAGGGCATCGACTCTATATAACAAGCCTGATGAAATAATAGTAGAGGTAAAAGACTTAAATTCAAAAAGGAAGTAGGTGAATAATTTTGAAAACAGTATTAAGTGTAGATGTTGCTAAAAATAAAAGCATGATAATGCTTATGAATAGTGATGGAGAGATACTTATTGATACAAAGGAAATAAAGCATAATTTCGAGAATTTTGAAAAAGTAAAAGAAGAAATAAAAGAAATCCATCCAGAAAATTTAACTGTATTTATGGAATCAACAGGTACATATCATTTGCCAGTAGAAAGATATTTTAAAGAGAATGGCTTTGATACTTTAGTTATCAATAGTTTAACAACTAAAAACAATTATGATACTATTAGAAAAACCAAAACAGATAAAGAAGATTGTTACAGATTAGCAAAGTTATTTTTGGTAAATGAAGTAGAATATCACGATTTATCTAAAAAAGATTTATATGCTAATTTGAAAGCAATGACAAGACAATATTTTTATCTGTTACAGAATAATGTGGTTGTAAAAATAGACACAAAAGATTAATAAATATATGCTTTCCAGAACTAGAGAAAATTTTTAAATCAACAAGAATTTATGATGATACAGCATTGAACTTTGCTAAAGAATTTCCACACGCAGAGATAGTAAAAGAAAAGCAAATTGATGCATTATATAGCAATTTATACAAGACGAATGGTAGAAATTTAAACTTTTATAAAAGGTTGGCAGAAACAATAAAAACAGCTTCGATTAATTCATATCCAGGAGTTGATAAAGAACATAAAGATACAAAAAATCTTTCAGATATGGCTAAGATAGTACAAAGTAATAACAATGTCATAAATGAATTGAGAGATAAAATGATAGAAACAGCAAAGCAATCTCCATATTATGAAATAATCAATTCATTTTATGGAATTGGAGAAATACTAACAGTATTTATTACCAAAGTAAAAAAGCAGAAGGCAAACATTATTATGAAAGCCTAACTGCCTGTTCTAAAAAAATTCTAAGAATATTATATTCTATGTGCAAAAATAATAAACAATTCTTAGAAAACTAATCATAATTGAATTTTATCATAAAAGAAGTGAAAAAGATACAATTTTTTTAAAAAAATATCGTTTTCGCTTGTTTGCCATACAAAAAAATAATATAATAAATTTATAAAAAAGGACTTGACAAAAATTAGATAGTCAATTTGAAATAGTAGTGGAAAAGCAAAAAGATTTTCGGGAAATATAAGTTGGGAACTTGGCGGAAATAATCCATTAAAGAGAATGAGTATATATGATGATGGAGATTGTTGGCATTTTGTAACTTACGGATTGAGTGAATTATATGAGAAAACGTCTGACAATAAAGAGATGAGTGGTTTTGATATGGAATTTACTTTTAGATTGAAGAAAGATAATTATGATAATGAAGAAGGAGAAATAAAATGTATGTGTAGAATTCTTCAATCTATTGCTAGAATAACATTCACAAGAGGAGAAGTATTCAAACCTTATGAATATATTTATACAGGACAAACAACAGGAATAAATAGTCAAGCAAAATCAGTTGTATAAATAGTGATAGTTTCTGCTTTAAAGATGCTAAAAAGATTTCAGAAATTAAGTTTAGTTCAAGAATTAAGCTAGATTAATTAAAAGAAGAAAAATAAGCGAGGTATTTAAATAACCTCGCTTATTTACTAGTTAATGAAGTAGTCAAAAAGATAAGAATTGTAACAATTCACTACTAGCAGTAAGAATTGCGGCTGCGTTCTGATGCAATACCGAGATGAAAATACTTTCCTCTAAATGAGGTGTAGTAAAGTACATGACAGAACCGGCCAGAATGTTCAGCAAAAACCAAAGGCAGATAGTCTGTCCTAATAACTCACAGATAGCAAGCATTGTAGCATCGAAATCAGACTCATTGTACATTACCCGCAATTTTCTTAACATTAATAAAACCTTCTTTCATATAATAATTAGTAAATTATCCTGTTGCAAGAGAAGGCTTGCTTTTATCTTACAAATAAGTAAGATAAATCAGATAAAGTATTTACTATAAAATTATTATACCATAATTAATACGAAAAGGCAAATAATGTATGGAGCTAGTATGAGTTTTTATGACTGGGGATTGCCCTAGATTTCAATATTTTTAAGCTCTA
>CAYXUA010000106.1:0-4951 GCA_964468015.1 uncultured Clostridium sp.
CATTAATATAATTAATATCATAGTCTAAATTATCTCTGTATTTAGATGAGGTCAATATTAAATTTGTTTTTGAATTATCTAAAATATAATCCAAACGTTTCCTTGGGAAATTAATATCAATAGGCATATAAATAGCATTTATCTTTAAGATTGCTAGAATTGAAACAATAATCTCAAAAGACTTATCTAAATATATACCAACACAATCACCAGGAAGAACATTTTTCTGTAGCAACAATCTGGCAAGAGCATTTGCATAATTATTAAGCTCGCAATAAGACATAGACTTGCCACCAAAAACAATCGCAGTACTATTAGGAATAGTCTTAGCATAATACTCAAAAATACTTATAATACTCTTGGCATCCTTATTTAATGTTAAAGGATTATTAAAAAATTGTAAAAGAGTATTTTTTTCATTTTCTTCTATAATTTCAATATTCTTAACTAGAACACTTTTGTTATTAGTAACTTGCTCAATAATATACAAAAATCTATTATGCATATTAATTATATCTTGTTTTGTATATTTATTTAGTTGATAGTCATATGAAATGTATAACCTACCATTATCATTTAAATCATGTATATGTATATCTAATGAATTAGCGCATTTATTATTGGAAAACCACTTGATTGAGTACGGAATGTTAGAATTTAGCCTATTAGTTCTGCTATTCTGATAAGAAAGCATAATATCATATAAATTAGGCACATTATTATTTGAATTACGGATAGAGTGTAAAAGATATTCGTATGGATATTTCTGATGTCTTAGTAGACTCAAAGAATCAGAAGAAATTTTGTGGCAAAAATCAATAAAAGATATGTCTTGATTAACACTAACTCTAAAAGGAAGTGAGCTAATAAACATACCGATAGTATGCTTTTCTTTAAAATTCATTCTATTTAAAAGAGGAGTGCCAATAGTAAAATCAGTCATATTGCACATATTAGCAGTATAAATACTTAATATTGCCATAAATAAATTAAAAACAGACACATTATTCTCTCTGCAAAAAATATTTATTTTTCTCATAATATTCTCATCAAGAGTAAAACTCTCACGTGCAGCATCATATGAAATATTGAAAGACTGTACTAACTCTTGACTAGGAATAGTTGCAACATCAGGAATAGTACGATATAAAGAGTTCCAATACTCCTCATCCTTCTTAAACTTAGGACTTGATAAATATTCCTGTTCAGTGGACAGAAAATCAAAATAAGAAGGGCGACTAAAATCAAAAGGTTCGCCATTTAATAAAGCAGTATAGCCATCTATAATATAATCAGTAAGCTTACTACAAGACCAAGCGTCAATAACTAAATGGTGTGCAAAAACAGAAAAGCCACCAGTACCGTCAGGAAATCTAAACATATTTAGCTTGTATAAGGGGTCAGAAAATAAATCAAATGGGGTAGAAGCGGTCAAAGAAGCCCAAGAATTAAGCTCATCTTCATTTGAAAAATCTAGAATAGGAATATTAATATACTCATAATCTTCAACATATTGCTGAACTTTATTATCATTGATACATAATCTTATGCGAGTAGCATCATTAAATTTAGTAAAATTCTGCATAACATCATTTAATATATCAAAATTAACCTTTTCATAAATGGTTGCACAACCACCAATAGTATTAATAGCAGTACCATTCAAGTATTGTTCAGTAAACCATATAGAGTTTTGAGGTTTACTCAAACTAAAATATTTTTTATTCATTAAAACCACCTTTTAAAAACTCATTATAATAGACTAATTATATCGTTATATGTAGGAAAAAGTCAAATAAAAAGGGAAAAAACATAAAAATATATATTAAAGTTAACATAAGAGTTGAGAAAATTAACAAAATGTGGTATAATATATACATGCAAACTTTGCAGTTGCGTATGAAACTAAAGGAGGAAGACATCATGAAAAAAGTTTTTGGAGCATTTTACGAAGTTTCAGAAAGACGGAAATTGGATTTTACCAATATGTTTGCAGTAAACTTTGAACTAGCTAAATGTGCCAAAGGTGATCTCAGAATCGAATTTACCGATGATGAAGAAAAACAAGGTTTTTTTATTGGTGGACACACAGAAGCCCATAACAAACCGGAAATTTCTATCAGGCAAACCCCACAGGTATATACCATTACGGTAGAACAAGAAAAACCTGATGGTGAAGGAATGCTGCATTTAACTTTGGTATTGCCTAACAAGAAATTCAATGCCATTACTGCTGTAGGCAGAGTAATGGCATATGAATTAAAAGGCGGAGAAATTGAATATATCAATCTCTCAAATGAAAAAGGTGATATCAATGTAGATGTCAAATCAAGACATGTATGCCTCTTTTCTAGATGGTACCCAGTCAATGCTAAAATTGAAGCAACAGGACGAATGCTCTGTCAAATAGGAAGCAGAATGGGAGATGTCACTATTTCGTTGAAGAATGTCAAAGCAATATGTCTTCAGGAAAAACCAGCGGATAAGGAGAAATACATCGACAAATTTAAACCTGCTAAAAATGGATACTTAGCAGATGTTTACTTACAAGAACGCGCAGAAGGCACGTATATTATTCAATAACATACGCAACAAACTCAATCCTAATATTAGGATTGAGTTTATATTTGATTAAAGAAAATAAAAACGGGTACACTCTAAATGGTGATGTTTAGTGTATAGATATGATAAAAACAGAATAAAAATAAAAAAAGTATTTATGAGTATAATACTATTCATATCCATAAGCGTAGGAAGTATAGCTGCATATGAAATATATACCACAAACTATAAAATAAACCAGCTAAAAGGTGCAGAACCAGAAATACAAAAAGTATCACAAGAAATAGTAGAAACAGAAAATAATAAGGAAGAGAAAGATATAACAGAAACAATAGAAGAAACGATAAAAAGTGTAGTAGGTATATCAAAAATAAAAAATAACGGTACATCAATATTTGGAGCAAGTAGTGTACAACAATTAGGTTTGGGTACGGGAGTAATAATATCAGAAAATGGATATATATTAACAAACGAACATGTATCAGGAGCGAAATATAGTAGCTGCTATGTAACGCTAGAAAATGGAGATGTTTACAACGGAAATGTAGTATGGTCAGATAGTGACTTGGACATAGCAATAGTAAAAATAAATATGAAGGGACTAAATGCAATAACATTAGGAGACTCAGATACTATAAAAATAGCAGAACAAGTATATGCAATAGGAAACCCTATAGGAGTAGAATTTCAAAGAACAGTAACAGGAGGAATAATAAGTGGAACAAACAGAACAATAAAACTAGAAGAAGATGGAAAAAGCACATATATGGAAGACCTAATTCAAACAGATGCAACCATAAACCCAGGAAATAGTGGAGGACCATTAATAAACACAAGAGGAGAGATGATTGCAATAAACACAGTAAAAATAACATCGGCAGAAGGAATAGGATTCTCAATACCAATAAACATAATAAAACCTGTAATAGAACAGATAATAACAACAGGCAAATTCGAAGAGGCATATTTAGGAATATTTGCATATGACAAAGAAGTAATACCATACCTAGATGATGCAATAGAATTCGACAAAGGAATTTATATAGCACAAATAGACCTAACAGGACCTGCAAAAAATACAGAATTAAAAGTAGGAGATATAATAACCAAAATAGACAACGAAACAGTAAACAAAATGAGTGAATTAAGGGAATATATATATACCAAAAAACCAAACGATAAGGTAACTCTAACAATAATGAGAAACAACAAACAAATAACAGTAGAAATAACTTTAGGAAAGAAATAATATTTCTTTCCTAAAATAGACTAACTATATGAATGTCAATAGTAAATTAGAAAATTTTTTAAAAATTTTTGCAGATAGATAATTGGTAATTTATATAATGAATATGAATACAATTAATACAGGTGATTTGTATGAAGAAAATTGTATTTTTAGTAATATTCGTTATTTTTGTGTGATTTTAAGTTGTATGTTTTATAGAAAGAGTATTCCTTGTTCAAGTAGTGCAAACGAAAAATCTAAATATGACCAAGCTATAATAAACACATATTTAGATAAAATTAACTCTGCTTCAAATGAGTTTTATGATGAATACTATACTAAATCACCTTCAGTAATGTATTATACGGTTAGTATTAAGGACATTGTATCAGAAAATTCAAATAGTATTATTACATTTATTAGTTATCCATATCTTGGACCACATGATACAATTGGAATTGATGAAATTACTTTTGTGGCTGACTATATGGGAAATGTAGAGTTACAAAGTTTTAATCATATTGTAAGCTATCATTTACCAGATAATTTGAGGCATCTTGAAAAGAAGATAGCACCTGGAAAATATGAATAAAAGAATATTTTTTGCATAACAAATAAGCATCTCAAAGAATGCTCTAAAAAAGTATGAAATTACTGATATTAAGCTACTTTGCTAGTTTCGTATCTAGTATTAGTTTTTAATAAATAATAAATTACACGTACTAATTTCTTTGCAACATGTACCATTGCAACCATATAATGCTTACCTTCAGCCATTTTCTTATTTTTGAACTCATCAAAAACTTTATCATTTAAGCAAACCATTCTAGCTGCATTCATTAATGCAAATCGCAAATATTTAGAACCACGTTTTACCATCACAGAATAAAACTTCTTTACAAAATATTTTAGACAATGTGATCCACGAAATGCTTGTCGAAAGTAAACTCGTTCAATATTAAACGTCAGGCGTTATCTAACTAATTAACAATTAAACAAAAATCTGTGGTTAGAGTCTATTAATATAATCGTCAAAGCGATAGTAATTTGCACTAATCCACAGTGTCTACGTAGATATTATACAATGGATTTAAGAATAAAAAAATGTATAATGGACTACATGTTCATTATACGAGTAATTTTTTATAAAAAATTACATAT
>CAYXUA010000107.1:0-4914 GCA_964468015.1 uncultured Clostridium sp.
CAATTACTCTTTCAAATATTTTTAGTTGCTCTTCTCTTCTTTTTTCTCCTAATCTATTATTTGCATTTAATACTGTAAAAGGAGCATCCAAATGCAAATCTGCTATATGTACAAATTTCATAAATTCACCTCTTGCTTTTGTCTTTAGATATTATACCAAAACTAAGCAGTTTTTTGTAGTACTTTTTGCATTTTTTGTTGTTTTCTCTTATAATTTATTCCTACTATATAGATAAAGAACTTCATATGATTTTCTATCTATCATACAAAGTTCTTTTTAATACTTTTCTATTTATCATATATTTTCACTATATCTAATCTTTTTATTTTTAATTATACCACTCAAATTCCCAAATTATAAATTTAACTGTGTCTCCTTCTTTTACTCCCATTTCCTTTAGTCTGGCTTCTACCCCTAGATTTTTAATGCTTTTTTGGAAATAGTATAAAGATTCATTATCTTCCATGTTTACTCTTGCTAGTAATCTTTCTATTGCTGGTCCGTCTACTACATATACCCCATTTTCTAGTCTTACATCGAATTCTTTCTTTTTTTCTTTTAATGTGTATACTACTTTTTCTTCCTCTTGAACTATCTCTTCTTTTGGAAGTTCTTTTAGTCTTTGGGATACTACATTTAATAATTCTTTTAATCCTTGCCCTGTTGCTGCTGATATTTTGTATATTTCTATACCGTTTTCTTTAGCTAGTTTTTCTAGTTCATTATAGCCTGTTTCATCTTGCATTGCATCTATTTTGTTCGCTACTATTATTTGTTTTCTCTTGCTTAGTTTTTCACTATATTTTTTTAGTTCTTCATTTATTGTATAATAATCTTGTACAGGATTTCTTATTCCTGATACATCTATAACATGTAGTAATAATCGTGTTCTTTCTATGTGTCTTAGGAATTGTAATCCTAAGCCTACTCCTTCACTTGCGCCTTCTATTATTCCTGGTATGTCTGCTATTACGAAGCTATCTCCATATTCAGTTTTAACTACTCCTAAATTAGGCTGAATGGTTGTAAATTCATAGTTCGCTATTTTTGGTTTTGCTGATGTTACCATTGATAATATTGTTGATTTTCCTACATTTGGAAAGCCTAGAAGCCCTACATCTGCTAATAGTTTTAATTCTAGTATTACTTCTTTTTCTTCTCCTTTTTCTCCTTCTTGTGAAAAATTTGGTGCTTGTCTGGTTGAGGTTGCAAAGTGCGTGTTTCCTTTACCTCCTCTTCCTCCTTTCAATATTAGTTCTTTTTGGTTTTCTTCTGATAAGTCAGCTATTATTTTTCCTGTTTCCACATCTTTTACAACAGTTCCTCTTGGTACTCCTATATATAGGTCTTCTCCGCTTTTTCCATAGCAGTTTCCACCACTTCCGTTTTTTCCGTCTTCTGCTTTGTATTTTTTGTTGTATCTAAAATCTATTAATGTGTTGCTGTCTGGATCTACTACAAAGTATATGTCTCCACCTTTACCGCCGTCTCCTCCGTCTGGCCCTCCAGCTGCTACATATTTTTCTCTTCTAAATGTGTGGGCTCCATTTCCACCATTTCCTGATTTTATTGTTATTTTTGTATAATCTACAAACATATTATTCTCCTTTTATTTTACTAAGCCTACTTTTTCTTTCACTTCTGCTATTGTTCTATTTGCAATCACTGATGCTTTTTCTGCTCCTTTTTTGTATATGCTTTCTAGGTATTCTGGATTTTCTTTTAATTTCTTATATTTTTCTTGTACTGGTTCTAGTTTTTCTACAACTGCTTTTCCTACTGCTTCTTTGAATACTCCATATCCCTGTCCTTCAAAATTTTTTTCTACTTCTTCTCTTGTTTTTCCTGTTACTACAGAGTATATTTCTATAAGATTACTTATTCCCGGTTTTGATTCTGGGTTGTATTTTACTATTCCTTCTGAGTCTGTTACTGCCTTTTTGAATTTTTTCATTATTACTTCTGGCTCGTCTTCTAGGAATATTACATCGTTTGGATTTGTAGAACTTTTGCTCATTTTTGCTTCCGGATTTTGTAGTCCCATTATTCTTGCACCTTCTGTTTTAGTATATCCATCTGGTATTACAAAAGTTTCTCCATATATACTATTAAATCTTTCACCTAAATCGCGAGTTAGTTCTAAATGTTGTCTTTGGTCTTCTCCTACCGGTACATAGTGTGCATTGTATATTAGTATGTCTGCTGCCATTAGTACAGGGTATGTGAATAATCCACTGTTTATATTATCTGCGTGTTTTGCACTTTTATCCTTATACTGTGTCATTCTGTTTAGTTCTCCCATATATGTGTAACATCCTAATATCCAATTTAGCTCACTATGTGCTGGTATATGTGACTGTATAAATATTGTGTTTTTTTCTGGATTTAAACCTGCTGCTACATACATTGCTATTAAATTTAATGTATTTTGCCTTAATTCCTCTGGTTCTCTCCTTACTGTTAATGTGTGTAAATCTGCTATCATATAATAACATTCATATTCCTCTTGCATTTTTACCCATGTATTTAAAGCCCCTAGATAATTTCCTAATGTTAATTTACCTGTTGCTTGTATTCCACTTAAAACTCTTTTTTTACTCATGTTTAAATCATCTCCATTCAAATTTGCTCCAATCATTATACTACATTTCCACAATTTTTACAATGTTTGTGGAAATTAAAAAAGGAAGCATAATAATGCCTCCTTTTTAGTTGAAACCAAGCAAATTATACTTCACCAAAACGTGCTATGTCTTCCTTCCAAATGGATTCTCTATGAGTCCCTATCCAATCGGCAACCCAAATTTCCATAATAATTCCAGCCATTTCATACTTAAGCCGAATCTCTTTAATGGTATCAACTGTATAAATCTTGTCACCATTTTTTAAGAGTACATACGAATTTGCCCAGTGTTTCCAACCAATTGCCATAATTTTACCTCCTCATGTGCATCCTTAGTTTGTAAAAAAACTATGACACTTTGTATTTGTTAATACTTTAATTATACTATAAAATTGCCCATTTTTCAAGCAATACAGCTTATAGTGTTTATCTTTTAAAAATAAAATCAGAAACTATCTCCATACCAAGTCTCTTCTTATTATTCTTCTAAAATAGGCATAATCTCATTTTGCATCATTTCTTTCAATAATATCGCACTCTTATCAAATTGCTCTTGCTCTTCTGGTGGCAAATTCATTTCTAGCAACTCACGTACGCCATCTCTATTGATTACTGCTGGTACACCTATATATAAATCCTTGTGTCCATACTCCCCATTTTGATAAGTTGACACTGGCAATATAGCATTCTCATCCTCTAATATTGCATTTATTAGTCTTGTTAATGCAACACCTATTCCATAATATGTTGCTTTCTTTTTCTCTATAATTTCATATGCGGCATTTACCACTTCTTTATGAATACTTTCTAAGTAATCCATTCCTATTCCTTTTGCTTTGTATAGTTTTGTAAGTTTTTTGCAGCCTACATAACTATGTGACCATGCAACGAATGATGAGTCTCCGTGTTCTCCCATTATATATGCATGAATGTTTTTACTTGTTACATTTAGTTTTTGTCCTAATATATAGCGTAGTCTTGCTGTGTCTAATAGTGTTCCTGTTCCTATTACTTTGCCTGTTGGGAATCCTGATACTTTTTGTACAACATGGCTCATTAGGTCTACTGGATTGCTTGCTACTATAAATACTCCATTAAATCCACTTTCTACTACATTTTCTGTTATTTCTTTCATTATTTTTGTGTTTGTTTTTGCTAGTTCTAGTCTTGTTTCTCCACCTTGCTTTTGTGGGACTCCGGCAGTTATTACTACGATGTCTGCATCTTTGCATTCGTCGTATTCTCCTGCTTTTATTTCTATTTTTCCGGGTGAAAATGGTACACCATGTGATAAGTCCATAGCTTCTCCTATTGTTTTTTCTTTATTGATGTCTATTAGGACTAATTCATTTATTCCTCCTCTGTTTACTAAAGAATATGCCATGCTCATTCCTACCATTCCGGTTCCTATTAGTACGATTTTTCTTTTATCTCCCATTTGCTTTTTTCCTCTTTTCTTTATGTATTTTACTCATTATATATTATTTATGTGTTTATTTCAATAATTTTATTCGTGTTTTTCGGTTTTTAATTTTGTTTTTTACTTTGTTGTAATATATCTATTTTCAAACTTTATCAACATGTCATCTATATTTTTTAAAAAAGTTATATAAAAATCTCACATTTTACATGTGTTTTTGCTAATTCAAATCCAAAAAATTATCCACACCCCTAAGTATTCATATACTCTACCAAGCTTTTCGTCCATCAGTATAGTTATCCACATCTCCAAATTGTTCACAAATTTTCACACCAAATTATCCACATCATTTTCACGAATTGTCATTTAGTACTAGCCTCACTCATATCATACAGTAAGGAGTGATTCGAATTGAAAACAAAAGGACTATGTTTAGCAGGAGGAGGAATAAAAGTAGCAGCACATATAGGAGCAATAGAGGCATTAGAAGAGGAAGGAATTAAATTCGACTATATCGCAGGAACATCAACACGGAAGTATAGTAGCAGCATTGTATGCTATGGGATACAATGCAAAGGAAATGCATAATATATTTAAGGAATATTGTGGGAGCATAAAATATATCGAGCTATGTAATATTCCTAAAATAATTTTAAGTAAATTATTTAAAGGAAGTATGAAATTCGATGGTTTAAATAGAGGAACTGTGATAAGTAATCTTGTAAAAAAGGTAGGAGCAAAAAAGGGAATATATGATATAACAGATATAAGGATACCACTGTATATTCCGAGTGTAGATTTGAGTACAGGTAATTTAATTGTTTTTACATCTGAAAATAAAAGGAAGGCCTTTTCGGATAATATTATATC
>CAYXUA010000108.1:0-4874 GCA_964468015.1 uncultured Clostridium sp.
AATTGCTGATGTTTGTTTCATTGGTAGAAACTCGGTTCTCCAAATTACTTACATCATCAGCTTTCGCAATATTGTCAAGTTGAATCTTAATATCTTCCTTGCCATTATTGCGTTCTAAAGTGATAACTTGAGAATCACTGTCATAGGTTCCATCAGTTACATATGTATCTTCTTTTGCACCTGCCAAAGAAGATGCATCGATAGTGATGGTAGTATTATCGCCTTTTGTAAGAACGATAGAATTATCCACCACGCTGCCAGAAACGATATCGCCATTGGCTCTCGCAGTTGCTTCTGCCGTAATCTTTTGGTTTAAAACAGTATCGGCTTCTGTCCGAGCTTTTGTTTCTGCTTTGATGTCACCATCAAGCTTTCGGTCATTTGTAACCAGATCATCGACAACTTTATTCAAGTCACCAATTGTAAGAGTAGTATCATGTACATACTCGCCACACGAAGCATCATGGCTAAGAATAGGATGAGTAATATTAGGATCTTTGAGTCCAGAAGCATCGGTTGTAGAAGTATAGTGTACATCTTCGACTCTCCCACGAGTATTGGTTAACTCCTCAGAATCATCATCCTTATCTTTCGAACCAGCAAATGCTGTTCCATAAACACTCATAGCCATAATAGCAGCCAATACAATTCTCGTCATTTTTGCAGTTCTAAACTTAATCATAATCTTTTTCTCCTTTGCTGTCTAATTTTTAACTACAATATTCAGTTTTAAATAACTATCCTCCTTTCAACTTTTATCCTAATTATAAATATTGCTTTTGCAATAGTGTATACATTATACCATTTTTTACCGTTTTTGTAAATAGTTTTTGAATTTTATGTTAACTTTAATGTATATGTGTCAATGATGTGGTAAATATCTCTTGGTATTTTTTGAATTTTGTGTTATACTATCCATAAGTGATTCAAGTCCTTTCGTATAATTTTTATTTCAACAATTCAATTATACTACTTGAATCACTTTTTTTCTATATATTTTGTTTCACATCAATTGTAACACTACATTTGCACCAAACTTTGCCATCAGGGACACCCTTGAATAGTAAGCAGTCAATGTAAGAACTTATCATTCCTACATTGAACTCCTTTCTATCTTATGTTAATCAAATTGTCAAAATAACACGTCCCCATTGGCAACAGCAGTTGAATATGGGTCTATGTTAAATTTAGTTTCTACTATTTTACACAAAGAATATATTTGCTTTCTGAAATCAGTCACACCATATGCTATATATATCGTAGATACTTTTTCTAACAAATTGTTAATCATTAACAAGCACCTCAACAATCTTACGAAGGAAATTTTTATTAAAATTTTTCTTCAATTCAATTTTTATGGTTTCATTTTCAAAAGTAACTACATTATTTGAAAACGACTGTGATATATCAATAGCTGGACTAAATTCAATTTCACTTGAAGTTTTTGCTCTTGCTTTTTGAATCCATGTGCTCAATGTTTTTCGAGAGATGTTACAAGATTTAGCATATTGAGTAATACTCATTCCACTACACTCCCAATTGTTCACATGCTCTTTTCTTTCTTCTTCACTGAATTGTTTTCTTTCCAAAAAAATCACCCCCTAGAACTTTTGTATCTTCATGATACTACTTTTTCTAGGGAGTGACAATACGTGGTTTTATTGACCGCTTACTAGCAATATCAATTGTTCTAGCTATTTTCTTCCGATAATATATTTCTTCCGATAACAAGATTTATGGGAAGCTTCCCATAAATCTTGACAAGCTCGAAGTTCTTAAATCATTCTCTTTTTCTTCTCACTCTAGCATTTCGGCGAAGATGTTTTTTTCCTCCGTCCCCAAAATCATAAACCATCTAGCTATGCTCGTTTTCCTTATTGTTCTAGCCCTTCGTCGATGATGCTTTTTTTCTCCGTCCCAGAAAGCACACTAAATGGTTTTGTTATATAATCATCTGCTCCTAATTCTAATCCTAATATTTTATCAATTTCCTCTGCCTTTGCTGTAAGCATTAATATTGGAACATTTGGAAGAGAATGTCTTATTCTTTTACAAACAGCTAGTCCATCCATTTTTGGTAGCATTATATCTAATAAAATTAAATCTGGCTTTTTTTCAAGTGCGATATTTACAGCCTCTAATCCATCATTTGCTTCTAATGTGTTATATCCTTCTCTTTGAAGATTATACATAAGTATTTCTACTATTGGCTTTTCATCGTCTACTATCAATATAGTTTTTTTATTTTCTTGATTTTCCTCCATGTAACAATCACGCCCCTCTAATTTATATGAATATTTATATCACATTTCTATTATTTACACAAGTTATTTTGAAAAATATTTCATAGTAAATTTTAGATGTTTTATCTGTCAAGCAAATGTCAGTGGAGATGTATCCCCACTGACATATTATATATAATTTTTATTTGAGAATAATTGCTCAATTTAATATAAGAATTTTTGTTAATTTTTTACTTGACAATTTACACTAAAAAACATTCAAATCATAAATCAGTTATATCCGGTTTTTGTTGATTAATTGATTGCGAATAAGTAACTGTGACGTCTCCATCTCCTCCATATCCATACTGAACTGTTATATTATATGTTTTTCCAGGAGTAACTTTGACATAAGAAATATTTGTCATATCATCTCCCCAGTCTGGTGCTGCATCTCCCCAATAACTGGTATCAGAGCTAATGTCAACTCCAAAAAGATCCACTTCGCTATATGCCCAGCAGGTAACTTTTATAATATTTACTCCCGTTGGTATCGTTATAGTAGATTTCTCTGACTCTCCATCATCCCCCTTGCTACTATAATATAAGGTGGTTTCCTCTACTGGCACCGCGCTATTTACCACAACAGTCACACTTGCACTATTACTCAATCCATTCGCCTTAGTCACAGTACATGTTATCGTGTGTGTACCCACACTCAATGTATTCGTATTGCTTACTGTTGTACTACCTTCCTTATATGTTGTACTACTTATTCCTGCATTTCCATTTTGACTTACTGTAAAGTAATTACTCATTGCATAACTTTGTCCTTGTGTTATTGTTAAACTTGCTTGTTTTGCTGTTACTGTTGGTTTGTTTACATCAATATACAATCTTTGGGCTCCTGACCACGCTCCAACATTTCCTACTGCATCCACTGCTCTAAAATATACGTAATATGCATTATAATTTGTGTTAAATGTTTTACTCTTATCATTTGCCGTACTTCCTACATTTCCAGTAGCGGTTGTACTTGTCGTCGGTGCAGTACTACTGCTTGTTGTATAATATTGATAATAGCTTACACCACTTCCAACATCTGTCGAAGCCGTACTTACGCTAATAGTTCTGCTAGTAGCCCACGATGTGCTTCCTCCTGTTATAGTAGGTGCCGTAGGTGCTGTTTTATCTATGTTTGCTATTGTTACACTTGCTACATTTCCTGTTTGGTTTGTACTATCTTTCAATCTTGCTTTTACTGTGCAGTTTCCAGTTATTGTTACTGCTCCTGTGTATGTACTATATGTACTTCCTCCATTTATACTTATTTCTTTTGTCCAACCTTCTGTATAGCTTGGCCATGTTACACTTACTGTTATGTTTTGATTTGTTGGCTCGCTTGTACTTGGCACTATTTTTATTACGTCGTCTCCTCCGGCTATGCTTGTTGTTGTTTTGCTTATGCTATTTGTTATTGTTTCATTTCCAGCTCTATCTACTGCTTTCATTTTTAGTGTGTGGCTGGTTCCTTGCGTTAATCCTGTAAATGTATAGCTTGTTGCTGTTTTATTTGTGTTAGTCTTCCATTCTCCTCCATCTATTTGGAAGTAATATGCTGCTATTCCACTACTTGCATTTGTGCTTGTTGCTGCTTGGTCTGTTGTGCTTCCACTTATTGTTATGCTATTACTTGTTACTGTTACTGTTGGTGTAAATGTATTTGGTGCTAATTTATCTATATTTGTTATTTCACATGTTGCTGTTTTTATTTCTTCTACACTATTTCTTACTCTTGCTTTTACTGTACAGTTTACCATTACCTCTACACTACTTATTTCTCCTGTACAAACTTGCCAGCTTCCTTCTCCTACTTGTATTTCTTTTATTGCACTGCTTGCTTCACTTGGCCATGTTACTTTTACTGTTACTTTTTCTTTGGTTGGCGTAGTTGGGCTGGCTGATATTACTATTACTCCTTCTAGTATATTGTCTATTGTTATACTTTGGCTTTCTGTTTTTCCATTTCCATTTGTTACTGTGAATGTATATGTTCCATTTTCGGTTGCTGTATATGTTGTTGTTATTTCTTTTGTTCCACTTGCTACAGTTTGTTCTGTTCCTTTTGGTAATGTATAACTACTTATTCCACTTTCTGCTTTGGCTGTCATTGTTATTGTTACTGAGTTTGTTATTCCTGTTGTATTTGGGCTTAGAGCTATTAGTAATTCTGGCAAGGTTAATTCTCCGTTTCCTATGTATGTTACTTCCCAGTCTCCATTTGCTTTTTCTTTTATTTCGTATACATATCCATCTGGCTGTGTTTTTACTTGCCCTGTTTCTATATTACAATCTCCTGCTTTTATTATGTCTTGTTTTTCTAGCTGCTCTATTATTTGCTCTATTGTTATTTCTCTATCATTTTTTACTATTTTATTTATTATAGCCATTTTTATTTCTTCTCGCATACTCTCTACTTTTGCCATGTCTACTGCTTTTTGGCTATTTTTTATTATGCCATCTCCTTTGAAGGTACTCATTGCTACGGTGGCTAATATTAATAGTATTATTATTGTTATTATTAGAGAAAGCAATGTTATCCCTGCTTGGTTATTTGTTGCTTTTGTTATTTTTATCATATTCCTTTGTTCC
>CAYXUA010000109.1:0-4765 GCA_964468015.1 uncultured Clostridium sp.
ATTCTACCTTTCTTTTTATTTTTGCTCTATTAGTTTCAATCCTAGTATGTGTCTTTGGATTAGCAGAGAATCTAAAGAAGATGGATTTTTCCCATTTTTGTTTATATTACCTGCTTTTAAAAATGCTCCTTGCAGTTCCTCTATTTCTAATATATGCCTTTGTAAAACTAATAAGTCTATACTATTTACTTTTCCGTCTCCATTTACATCTCCATAAATTATAACTTGATATTCCATTTTTATTATATTATTATCATCTATTAACTGAATTTTTGTTCCTGTTCCTATATTTTTGTCTTCGCTTACTTCATTTCCTTTATAATCATATACTTTTATTGTATATATTGTATCTATCATATTTTTTACATCTGCCACAGTTATTTTGTTTATATTCCATCCGCTTATTTCGTTTCCTTGTACTTCAAGTGATTCATCAATTTTCACTTCATTTTCCTGCAATTTTGCTGTTACTGTTATTTCTAATTCTTTTGATGCGTTTTCATTTTCTACTTTTACAATAATTTTTGCTGTTCCTTCTTTTAATGCTATCATTTTTCCTGATTGATCAATTTTAACTATGCTCTCATCTGTTGAAGCATATATTATATTTTGATTTGTTGCATCTTCTGGAGTTATTATTGCCTCTAACATAAAGCTATTACTAACTTGTAAATATAAATTTCCTGTATTTAAATTTATATCTGTAACTGGTGAATATACTTCAATTTCTATTTGTGAGAATACACTATTTTCCACTGCTTTTACTTTTATTGCTGCCTTCCCTGATTTTATTCCTAATATATTACCTTGGCTATCTACTGTTGCAATACTATTATCACTAGAACTGTATTCTACTTCATGATTTTGGGCTTCTTCTGGTAATATTTGAACATTTAATTTTTTACTTTCTCCTTTATTTATTGTTGTATTATCTATTGACAGCTTTATTTGTTCTATTTGTCTTTCTGGTATTTCTTTTAAATAATTATGAAATGCATATCCTATTAAACCATTTGATAATTGTACTTTATCCCATAATTCACCTGATTGCTTTCCTTTTGCTATTCTTGTCATGGTAACTGAACTATCCACCGAAGTTAGCAATTCATATGAGGTTGATGGTCCTGTTCTTATATTTAGTGTGCCACTTACATTTGCATATACCTTTGTATTATCTTGTGTAAAATCACTTTCTAGAATATTAGGATTTTCTTTTTGATATTCTGGCATATTATTGTATACAGGTATAATAAATGACATACTATTGGCTAATAATCCAGTGTTAGAATATCCATTATATATGGATTTTGACTCACTGTATGGAGCAAGTACATTTGTCATATATTGATGCCAAAATAGTTCTCCACTTGAGCCTCCTGATACATGGAATTTTTGTAAATATATTGTATTTTGTCCCAAATTAATATAGCTTGAACCTATGAAAATTCCTCCACCTGTTATTGCTCTTGCTTTTGTATTCCATGGAATTAAGTATTTATCTCTTGTTGATTGGCTTGCACCTTTTCCGTCTTTTGCATATTGTAAACCATTTTTTATTGCTCCCATTGGCTCTGATGAGCTAGTTGCCCCAATGTTATAGAAATTATATAATCCCTCAAATCCTTGCACAATACCACTTATAGAGCTATGTGATAAGAATGGTCCAACTTCTTGTTTTATTCTAGAAGCTAGATGAAAACAACTTACTTTTGAAGTTCTCCCTGCCGCTAATATTAAGTCCGAGTATTTTTCTGACATTGTTATTGTATTACCAGAACTGTCCACATAGTCTACAATTCTGTCATAGAATTCTGTTCCATACAAAATTTTTTCTATTCCTTCTATATTATTTGTGGTCTCATCGTAAGATAATCCCTCAAATTGGAATATTCGTACTTCATTTATGAAATTTCTTGGGTCCATTGCATATTCTAATGCATGTCTGGAACAATCCACCCACCCTGCATCTACTTCTACATTATATTCATCAGGATTTGTGTTTTTCCATCTATCTGAATAAGACTTTGGTACAAGATTTTTTCCAAATATATTTTCATTGTCAATAACATAATTCCAATCTAAATTTGTATATAATGGTGTAAATGTCCAATTAGAGTGCTTTTTAGCTAATTCTAATAAATATGGCTTATAACTATCTGGGAAATCATCTATACCATTATCTTGTGCTGCAAATTGTGGATTACTGAAAAATATAATTAGCATAAAACAAATAATACCAAAATATATTTTTATACTTTTCATTTTCTTTCTCCTTATCTCATTTTTCTACCGCTTTTACAATTAATCTGTAATTTGTATAATTAACACATGTGATTAATGTAACTATCCTTTTACCATTTGTTTCTTCATCTATTGGTGATATATCTTCTTCTTTTACTTTGTAAATATCATAAATAGTATAAGTATATTTTCCATTTTTATTATCTAATAAATAAAATTCATCTCCTATTTTTAGTTTTTTCAAATTTTTAAACATATTTTCTTTTTGATAATTATGTCCTGCTACACAAAAATTTCCTATTTCATTTGGCTCTGCTCCCCAGAATTTAGATGGACATATATTTAATCCTTCTGAGCTGAAGTCTTTTAATACATATGTTTCTAAATTTATTTGTGGTATTATTAATTGTGCAGAAACTGCAAAACCAAGATAGCTTTCAGGTATATCAACTTTTTCATGCTCTGCCTCTATTTCTTTAATTTCTACTACTCTTTCTATATTGGTTACATTTTTTGTACCTTCTTCTGTTTCAGATAATTTTATTGTATTTTCTTTATATATTCCAATTAGTGTATAAATTATAATGATAATTATTGCGAGTAATATTATTAATTTAATTATTTTTATTAAATTCCTATTTCTTTTTTTTAAATGTTTCATAATTTCCTCTTATCTATTATGTAGGAGAGGAATTCTTTAGTATTATTCCTAAAAGTTCCTCTCTTATCTTAGTCTTTTTCTTTTATTTTTATATACATTACTATTAATAGCACTAATACTGGTACTACTATAAAGTAAATCATTTCACCTGTTTTTGGTAATGTTGTTGGTTTTACAGTATTTTCTACTGTATTATTTATTATATTTTCTTGAATATTATTTTCTACATTTGTGTTATTATTTACTGGTGGTTGCTCTTCATTTTCTTCTGGTGGTGTTATTACAGCCTGTTCTTTTACTGTTAATGCAAATGTTTCACTTGCAATTACTGCATCTGAATTATCTCTATCAATTAATTTTATAGTTATAGAGTAATTACCAGCTTCACTGAATACTCCTCTTAAATTTAGCTCTTTTACTACATCTTTACCACCTATAGCTTCTCCTGATGCATCTCCCCATCCACTTTGAATAATATCATGTTCTAATCCTACTGTATCTGTTCCAAGTAGCTTTGCTGTTGCTCCATTTGGTGTTACTGCTTCTGCTATAATTCTTGCATGACTATAGTTTTTTCCCATTGATGATGAAATTACTAATGTCATATCTTTTTCTTCATTTTTTATAATGTCACCTGTATGACTTAATTTAATGCTATAATCAACATATGCTGGCTCTACTACTACATTTTTTACAATTGGTGTTGTGATATCATCATAAGTTACAGATGCATCTGGGTTTGCTAATCCTTCTGCTGTAATGCTGAAGTCTGTTGGATTTGAAGTCGTTATATCTGCTTTTGCTTTAAATGTAACTGACATATCTCTACGTGGACTTGAACCTCCTGTTTGGTCAAAATAATACACTCTAACCCTTGTTCCATTATCATTTTCAGTCCCACCTTCTGCTGAAACGAATTCGAATAAATTATTATCATATGCAATATCAACTGTATATGAACCTAGATCTTCTCCAAAATCCACATGTACTTTTACCGTTTCTACTGGATGTATAGTTTGCTTATCTGTTATTATATCAATACTATTTAATGATGCTGCATTTGAATTAAGTGAAAATATAGTAAAAAATAAAACAAGAGAAATAACTATAATATTTACTATTTTTTTCATAAAAATTTTCCTCCTTTTTTGGTTTTATAGTAATATTATGTCGATTTTTCTTGTTTTTTATATTAGAAACTTTTTAACATATTGGTATTTTTTTCAAAATTGTCGTTGTTTTGTTTATTTTACATATTTTAACACTCATAAATAAAAGACATATAGAACTAATTTTTTGGTTAAGTTTATATGTCTTACCTTTTTATATATTCATTCGTCTATGTAAATTGTAATTTCTTTATTTCTTCTTTATTTAGTCCCGTTACTTCTTCTATTATTTCTATAGTTAGTCCTTTATTTAGCATATTTTTCACTTCTTTTTACTTGCCTCTTATACATATATGCCCAATAATATAATATTCGTTCATTTTCATATTTATGGGGTTGCAATTGTATTTCTATATTACATTTTATTTTCCCATCTAATTCTGCTCTAAAATCCATTATTCCTAATTTTTCATGTGAAAAACCACATCGATTTTGGGTTTTAATAATTCTTTTTTCTTCATAAACTTTTCCTCCTTGTTTTTGCAAAATAAAATAATAGAATCTGAGTTCAATCTTCATTTTTTGACATAGTTTATTATATAAATATTACTTTTAAAAATAAAAAACTCCTTATGAATTCTATTTTTCATAAGAAGTTTTTTATTTTTAAATGATTTTTTTCTCCGTCTCAAGAATCAACCTTTACTTGATGATATATTTGCCCTCTTCTTGTTTTTCCAATTGGACGTCAGAT
>CAYXUA010000110.1:0-4699 GCA_964468015.1 uncultured Clostridium sp.
ATCTTCTAATTTATATATTTGACTTAAATAGTTTTGTTTTAATAATTTTAATTTTGCTACTTGTGTGTCTAATTCCGTCTTTTCTATAATTAACGGATTTCCTGCAGCCAAAGCTTTTATTTCTGCATAAGATAATGCTTTTTCATCAATATCTTCTGCCGAACGAACTATTGCTTTTGATGTCATTATTTGTGAGGCAAATTTTTGCTTTGTTTCTACAAGTTGATATAAATATGCGTCAAATGTTCCCTCTGTTACATAAGTGTATATTTCTATTTCGTCATTTTCATTTCCCTGTCTTGCACCTCTTCCGATTTCTTTGTGTCAAATCTGATGGTCTATATGGGCAGTCTAAATGATGTAATGCTTTAATTTTATTTTGTACATTTGTACCTGCACCCATTTTAGATGTTGACCCCATTAGAACTCTTATTTCTCCAGTTCTTACTTTTTCAAATAGTATTTTTTTCTTGCTTTCTGAGTCTGCCTCGTGAATAAATGCAATTTGTTCTTCTGGTATTCCTTTTGAAATTAGTTTTCTCTTAAAATCTGTATATACATCTGTAAATGGTCTTTCTTTTAACCTTTTTGCCCCATCAACTATTTCCATTTCATAAGGATTATCATCACTACTTAATGATTTTGGTGTTGATAAATCACAAAACACTAATTGTGTTGACTTTTTATCTTTTGTTTTTTCCCAAATATCATATACATTATTAACACATAAATTGATTTTACTACCCTCAAAATCTGGCAACATATCATTCATTAAGCGTTGGTCTAATGCTAGTTTTCTCCCCTCATTTGTAATTCGTAGCATATTATCTATTTTTGCATTAACTTCTCTTTTTCTTATTTTCTCTGCTCTTTCGCCTAACCCCTCTACCATTTTTCGTTGTATATCACTTGCTTTTGCTGTTACAATATGTGAATTGACTTTTGGAATTGGCAAATTTAATGTGTCTGATGTTTGAATATCAGCAACTTCTTTGAACATTGCCATTAGTTCTGGTAAATTATGAAACTTTGCAAATCTAGTTTTTTGTCTATAACCTGTCCCCTCTGGACTTAACTCTATTGCAGACACAGTTTCCCCAAAAGTAGACGCCCACGCATCAAACTGTATTAACCTATTTTTTACTAAAGTATTATATTGTAAATACCTTTGGAGTGTATATAGTTCAACCATACTATTTGAAATTGGCGTACCAGTTGCTAAAATTACTCCTTTGCCATTTGTTAATTCATCTAAATATTGACATTTCATAAACAGGTCAGAACTTTTTTGTGCTTCAGTTTGTGCTATTCCCCCTACATTTCGCATTTTTGTGTATAAATACAAATTTTTAAAATAATGAGCCTCATCTACAAATAATCTATCTACACCGTAATTCTTCAAATGTTATTACATTGTCTTTTCTGCTTTGGTCATTTAATTTTTTTAATTTTTCTTCTAATTTTACTTTTGCTTTTTCTAATTGTTTTATAGAGTAATATTCTCCATTTTCTCTTTTCAGCTCGTCAATTCCTAAAAGCAAATCATTTATTTGTTTTTTTAATGCCTTTTTTTGTCTTTCTTTTGACAACGGTATTTTCTCGAATTGGCTGTGTCCCATAATTATTGCGTCATATTCTCCAGTTGAAATTTTACTACAAAACTTTTTACGATTATTGGTAGCAAAATCTTTTTTTGTTGTTACAAGAATATTTGCACTAGGGTATAATTGTAAAAACTCACTAGCAAATTGCTCGATTATATGATTCGGAACTACAAATAAAGATTTATTACATAACCCTATTCTTTTACTTTCCATAGCACCTGCAACCATTTCAAATGTTTTTCCTGCTCCAACCTCGTGTGCTAGTAATACATTTAAACCATATAAAATTCTTGCTACTGCATTTATTTGATGTGGTCTTAATATTATCTCTGGATTCATTCCACCAAAAGTTATATATCTTCCGTCATATTCTCTTGGTCTTATACTATTAAATCTTTCATTATATATTGTAGTTAATCTTTCTCTTCTTGCTTGGTCTTTCCAAATCCACTCTTGGAATTTTGTTTTTATTATTTCTTGTTTTCCCTGTGCGATTGCAGTTTCTTTTGTATTTAATACTTTCTGCTCTTTTCCGTCTAAGTCTATTACTGTATCAAAAATTCTTATATCTTTTAAATTCAATGTTTGTTCTATTATTTTATATGCGTTCATTCTGCTTGTACCATAAGTTGTAGTTGCTCTTGAATTTAATCTATCTTCGCTTTTACCTTGAATGTTCCACTCTGATGAATATTCAGAATAGTTTACTGCTATATTGTATTTTGCTCTAGTATCTGTTTGTAATAATTCAAATATAAAATCTTCAATATCTTTTGGTGGTATCCAAGTTGAGCCTAACCTCACACTTATTTCACTTGCTGATAAATCCTTTATTTTTACTTTTTCTAATGCCTCAACATTAACTTTATATTCTGGATTACTTTCAGCTAGTCTTTGTGCTATTTTTAATTTTTCTCTTACATTTCCAGAAAGGTATTCATCTGCAGTAACATATATTTCTTTTATTGGGTCTTTATAAATACTTCCCACTAATTCTTTTGCCAATTCTTCCTGTGTTTTTCCTGTCAAGTTAGACATATATTCCATATCTACACGAGCTTTTTCTTGTATAGATAAAATTAAAGCGTCAACTGCTGTTTCTGCAACTGACACTACTCTATTTGGTTTTATTGTCCTTTTATAAAACATATCTGCTTTTTGTTTAAAATTTTTGTTTTTATCTAATACTTCTAAAGAGCATAATAAATAATAACTATCATCTTCACTAAATGCTTTTTCATTTGCTCTACTGTTTATTATTCCATAGTTTTTAGTAAAATTATCATATAAGCTATTTAATTTTGCTTGTTCTCTCTTTATTTCCTCATTTGACGCATCTTCCATTTGCAACTCAATTAAATACCTTACACTATCTCTTATTGCTATCATACCTTTTATTCTGCTTACTGTTGTTAATGGTAACTCTTGCAAATACATTTTACTATTTTCTCTATAATATATTTGATTTTCAACAACTGTATATGAGAAATTTCTTACATCTGATGTCGCAGGAATACTTATTTCTTCTTCTGTATCTAATTCATCAATTTGATAATCGTCTATTTCTGCAACAATATTTTGTATTGCATTTTCTAGTTGTTCTTCAAGATTTGCATTTTCATAAGGAGTACAAGTTGGTCTTAAAACACCTTTGAGCATTGGTTTCATATCCATTTTCCCTAAAATCATCTCTGGGTGGTCTATAAAATATTTGTTTATTGAAATATTGTTTTCGTTTCTTTCTACTTGTACCCACTCATCTTCTATATCAATGATTTTATCTCTCTTTTTAAGGAAAATAATATCTGATGTTACCTCTGTTCCTGCATTTTTCTTAAATGTATTATTTGGTAATCTTATAGCACCTAGTAATTCTGCTCTTTGTGATATATACTTTCTTACCTTTTCATTTTCTTTATCTAATGTTCCCATACTCGTTATAAATGCTATTACTCCATTTGGTCTTACTTTATCTATTGCTTTTGCAAAGAAATAATCGTGAATAAAAAAGTTGTTTTTATCATATCTTTTGTCAAATAATTTATTATCTCCAAAAGGTACATTACCAATCGCAACATCAAAAAAGCTATCTGGCATTTCTACTTCTTCAAAGCCTTTTACTGCAATAGTATTTTTTTGGTATAACTGTCTTGCTATTTTTCCAGATATACCATCAATTTCTACTCCATATATTTTACATTCGTTTAATTTTTCTGGTAACATTCCTATAAAGTTTCCAACTCCGACAACTAGGCTCTAATATATTACCTTTTTCTAGTCCCATATTTTCTAGTGCTTTATACATTGCTTTTATAACAACAGGTGGTGTATAAAAAGCCGTTAATGTTGTCTTTCTTGCTTCTTCATATTCTTTTTCAGTTAGTAAACTTTTTAGTTCTTCATATTCTTTTGACCAATTATCTAAATCATTTCTAAAAGCCTCTGATAAACCTCCCCAACCGACATATTTTGACATTATTTCTTGTTCTTCTGGAGTTGCATATCTATTTTCACTTTCACATTTTTTTAGAGTTTTTATAGCCTCAACATTTCTTCTAAACTTTTCTTTTGGTGTTCCCTCTCCTAGTTGATTATCTATTATTTTATAGTTGTTTCGTTGGTCTAGTGGTATTTCTGGGTGTAAGTCAAAATATTCAATTTTGTTCTTTCTTCTCGTCTTTACTTTCGGAATAATTTTTTCTTCTTGCTTTTTCACTTTTTCTGATATATCAGCTGTATTTTTTTCCTGTTCTTCCATTAACCAACTTACAAAATTTAATGGCTCAGTAGTTTTTTCTTCGTGATTATTTTTATCTTGAAATACTGCTAAATCTCCTATCATATAGTCATTTTCTGGTGTTATTTCGATAATCTTATATTCTTTGTTATCATAACTAATATCTTTGCCAATAAATTTTGCTTTGTTTTCTTTTCTAATTTTATCTAATTCATTATTTAATCTGTTTAATTGAGTTGAACTAATTAACTCACTATTTTCTTCAAAAAAATCTATTAGATATACTAAAAATTGTTGAAGTGTTATATTTTCATTTTGTATTTTAACTTTTGTAATTTCATTGTTTTCATTATTAAAT
>CAYXUA010000111.1:0-4654 GCA_964468015.1 uncultured Clostridium sp.
TTATTATATATTAAAAGATTAGAGAAGGAGTAAATAGTATGAATACTAGAATAGAACAAGATGTAGCAATAGTAAGGAGCGATGAAATAATAATAGAAGATGTGCATCAGCAATAGATTTTATTATGACTATAAAATATGAAACGAATTGTAATAAAATAGCTCTAAACAAAGAGGCAATAGTAGAAGAATTTTTTATATTAAGTAAAGGTTTAGCAGGTGAAGTTTTACAAAAATTTATAAACTATCAAACCAAATTTGCTATATATGGAGACTTTTCAAAATATACAAGTAAGCTAATAAGGGATTTTATTTATGAGAGTAACAATGGAAAGGATATTTTCTTCGTAAAAGATGATAATGAAGCAATAAATAAGTTGAGAAATCAACGATGAAAAGAACAGAAGTATAAGCAAGATTTGTGAATGTTTTTTGGAATATATATCAATATATTGACAGCATATGATAGGAATGTTAAAATAGTTAATAGTATTAAGTAATAATGAAAGGAATTATAAAAATGGATGCAAAAGCAAAAGCAGAAGAGTTTTTTGAAATAATAACAGAAAGAAAGAAATCTTTAGTAGAAATACCTCTTAACTGTTCACAAGGAGAAACTGGCACATTGCTATATTTAACATTTGTGAAAGATGGAATTACACCAAGTGAATTAAGTGAAAGATTATGTGTAAGTTTGCCAAGAATTGCATCAGTATTAAACTCATTAGAGTTAAAAAAACTAATAAAAAAGACAACAGCTAGTGACGATAAAAGAAAGACAATAGTAAATATCACAAAAACAGGAGAAGAATTATTATTAAATAAAAAAGAAGAGGCTATTAATAATATAGCTAAAATAATAGAAAAATTAGATGAAGAAGATATAAATGAGTATATAAGATTAGCAAAGAAGATAGGTAAGATAATGGATGAAATGTAAAAATAATACTTAATACGATTTATGAAAAGGAGGGATTTAATGTATGTTAAAGTTAAAAGGAATAACTAAAACATATATAAGTGGAGAAGAAAAAGTAGAAGCTCTAAAGGGTATAGATATTGAATTTAGAGAATCGGAATTTGTTTCTATCCTAGGTCAAAGTGGTTGTGGAAAAACAACATTATTGAATATTATTGGTGGATTGGATAGATATACTAGTGGAGATTTAATAATCAATGAAAAATCTACAAAAGATTTTAAAGATAGAGACTGGGATGCTTATAGAAATTATTCTGTAGGTTTTATATTCCAAAGCTATAATTTAATAGGACATCAAACAGTATTATCTAATGTAGAGCTTGCTTTAACAATATCAGGAGTTTCAAAACAAGAAAGAAGAGAAAGAGCAATAAAGGCATTAGAAGAAGTTGGATTAAAAGACCAAATACATAAAAAGCCAAATCAATTATCAGGTGGCCAAATGCAAAGGGTTGCAATAGCAAGAGCTTTAATTAATGACCCAGATATTATTTTGGCAGACGAACCGACTGGTGCCTTAGACACTAAAACAAGTGTGCAAGTAATGGAAATATTAAAGAAAATATCAAAAAATAAATTAATTATTATGGTTACACATAATCCTGAGCTTGCAGAAAAATATTCTAGTAGAATTATAAAAATACTAGATGGAAAAATAACGGATGACTCAAATCAAGTTAAGCCTGACCAGAAAACAAAAGGTAAAAAGCAAGAAGGCGAATTCAAAAGAACATCAATGAAATTTTTTACGGCACTTCAATTAAGTTTGAATAATCTATTAACTAAAAAAGGAAGAACAATATTGACATCCTTTGCTGGAAGTATTGGTATTATAGGTATAGCATTAATACTTGCTATATCAACTGGTGTTCAAGGATATATTGATAAAATAGAGGAAGATACTCTATCGTCATATCCAGTAACAATAGAAGAATCTACCATTGATATGGGAAATATGATAGAAACATTGATGGGGGAACAGGACAGTGAACAAGTAGAAAGAGAAGACGGAAGAATATATTCAGATAATATAATGAATCAAATGATGAGCACATTATCAAATAAGGTTGAAACAAATAATTTGGCAAACTTGAAAAGATATATTGATGAAACTGATAATGAAATCAAAAACAATAGCAATGCAATTCAATATAGCTATAACCTAGATATTAACTTATATAGCCCAGAAACAGCTGAAAATGTTGTTAGAGTAAATCCAAGCACAGTAATGGATTCTATTGGAATGGGAGAAGTGTTAGAGGCACGAGATTCTAGTGCTATATCTATGCTAGGTAGTTCTTCAATGAATATGTCTGGACAATTAAATTGCTGGACAGAAATGCTAGATAATGAGGAACTATTAAAATCACAATATGACTTATTGGCAGGAGAGTGGTCAAAGGAATACAACGAGGTTGTTTTAATAGTTGGAGAGAATAATGAGATAAGTGATTACACTCTATATACATTGGGATTAAAAGACCAGACAGAATTAAAAGAGAAAATGAAAAAAATACAAAATGGTGAAACAGTTGAAGAAGCAGAAGAAACTTCATATACTTATGATGAGTTATTAAATTTAAGATATAATCTAATTCTAAATTCTGACTATTATAGTAAAGAAAATGGAATATGGGTAGATAAATCAGATGATGATGCATATATGAAAGAAAAAGTAAATAATGCAGAAGAGATTAAGATTGTAGGAATTATAAGACAAAATGAACAAACTGTTGCTACTGGAATGTCAGGCGGTATTGGTTATACAAAGTATTTGAAAGAGTATGTTATTAATAAATCTAATGAAGCAGAAATTGTGAAAGAACAAAGAGAAAATGAGAATATTAATGTATTTTCAGGTTTAGAGTTCCCAGAAGAAGTGGGAGATGAAACTTTTGACTTTAATTCACTAACACAGGAACAAAAAATGCAAATGAGCATGTTAAGTAGTGAAGAAATAGCAGACCTAATGAATGCATATAGAGAAAATGCAAATGCAAGTTATAAAGATAACATGGAAAAATTAGGAGCTATTGATTTAGATAATCCAACAAGTATTAGTATTTATCCTAAAGATTTCGACTCAAAAGAAAAAATTGAGATAGCTATAGAAGAGTACAATCAAATACAAAAAGATGAAGGAAAAGAAGAAAATACTATTACTTATACAGATATAGTAGGAACTATGATTTCATCAGTAAGTCAAATAGTAGATATAATAAGTTATGTATTGATAGCATTTGTGGCTATATCATTAGTAGTATCATCTATTATGATAGGAATTATAACTTACATTTCTGTATTAGAGAGGACAAAAGAGATAGGAATATTAAGAGCAATTGGTGTGTCTAAGAAGGATGTCTCGAGAATATTTAAGGCAGAAACTTTAATAGTAGGTCTAATTGCAGGACTTTTAGGAATAGGAATAACGGTATTATTAACAATTCCAATTAATCATATTGTATTATCAATAACAGGTGTAGCATTAGTAACAAGAGTACCATTTGCAGCAGGGGCGATATTAGTACTTATAAGTATAATACTAACAATGATTGGAGGATTAATTCCATCAAAATTAGCAAGCAAGAAAGACCCTGTAATAGCTTTAAGAACAGAATAAAAAATATGGAATATATTAAAGCAGGTAATTAATTGACAATTACTTGCTTTATGATAATATATTAACAAGATTTATATAACTAAATATTAGTATTAGAATGAGAAATAATTGAAGGAGGAAAATATGGAATACAGAATTAGGGAAATCGAGGCGAAAGATAACAAGGCTGTCGAAAATGTAATAAGGACATGTTTAATTGAATTCGGAGCAAATCATGAAGGAACAGCGTGGGCTGACCCTGATTTAGGGAGATTTTCAGAAATTTATAATAAAGAAGGACATAAATATTGGGTAGTAGAAAATGATGAAGGTAATATTGTTGGAGGAGTAGGAATAGGTAAGCTAGCTGGGATAGAAGAGGTATGTGAATTACAAAAGATGTATTGTCTACCAGAAGCTCGTGGAACTGGAATATCACATAAACTAATGGAAATGGCATTAGAATATGCTAAAAAATACTATAAAAGATGTTATCTTGAAACTCTAAGTAATATGATTGCAGCCAATAAGTTTTATAAAAAATACGGATTTAGTCAGTTAGATAAACCATTAGTCCAAACGGAGCATAATGCTTGTGATGTTTGGTATGTAAAAGAGTTATATATGTAATTGAAGATTTAATCTAAAAAAGAGGTAATAATATATGAAAGTAATTGTTAATCTAATAACTACAATAAGGTTTGCATATACATTAATATTGCCAATATTAAGAGCAAGGATATCGGATTTATCATTTATAATTAACATTATTGTGTTATTTTTGACAGATTCAATTGATGGAATTTTGGCAAGAAAATATAAGGTACAAACAATGTATGGAAGCCTAATGGACACTATTGCAGATAAAACTTTATGTATTGTACTCATGTTATTGTTAATTCCAAAAATGAATATAGTAATTGCAATGTTAATTGGCGAAATATTAATTGCCTGCATTAATATCTTTGCAATAATGCAAGGAAAGAAAACAAAATCAAGTTTAATAGGAAAAACAAAAATGTGGGTTATTTCTATAACAATAGTATTAAGTTATATGTACTATTTTAATATTATAGG
>CAYXUA010000112.1:0-4567 GCA_964468015.1 uncultured Clostridium sp.
CTATATAATGATTTAAACATTCCATTAAAAAATAATTCTTTATTATCTAAATTTGTTTTTGCAATTTTCTCTGCCGTATCTTTTGAAAAATTCTCTATTAAAAATTCGTTAATGGCATCGATTTTTCCAATAGTTAAATCTTCATTTCTTTTATATATCATTATATTGTTTACATACAATTCTTCATTTATTATTTTTCTATCATACTCGACATCAATAAATTCTCCTAATAACATAGCTAATTTAAATTCAATTATTATGTCTTGTGTAAAAAATTTGATATAAAAACTTACTGGCTCTTCTTTTTCACTTTCAATGTTTGGTATAAGCTCCAATTTATCTACAGCTGTATTAGGTGTTGTTATTGTTTCTTTATTTCGTATATTTCCATTTAATATGATAGCTCGAAGTACATCCATTCCTCCAATGATATTAGTTTTTCCAGCGGAATTTGGTCCATATATTGCAGCAGAAGATAGTGCCTTTATTGTTTTTCCTTTTACTTCTCTACGGATTAAACTATATTCTAAATCCTTTATTTGTGTTGGTATCATTTTAAACTGTAATTCCTCTTTAAAAGATTTAAAATTTTTCATTTTAAATTCTAATAGCATATTCTCCTCCTTTTTTACTTGCAACAAAGTTGCAAGTTCCTTATAATTATACTATTATTTTATGCTATAGTCAATAATATATGCATTTTTTTTGCATTTTAAGTTTTTAAACGATATCACTAGGTACATATTCTTCTGTACCATAATGTTGTCAATTATAAAAAATTTATGACTATTTGCTGTGAAACAGTATATATAAAGAAAGTTCACTCGGTGAACTAAAGTAGACTAAGTGAACTTTTTATTTTTCTGGAAACTCGTTTATAGCATAAAACTAAAGGCTCGTTTCTAACCTAATAATAAATTGATATTATTTTATAGAATTATTCTAAAGGATTATATCTTTCTTAATGTGCTAAAGGATATTCGTTTATGGAATAAATCCAAAGGCTCATATCTAACCTAGTTTTGTTCTTTTAATAATATTTCTTTCATTTCAATTATATTGTAAAAAGGAATGTTAATACCTTTTTTAGCTAGTTTAATAACATCCATTGATGTTTGTATTATTTCTCTTTTCAAAGTTTCAGTTATTTCTACATCTTGCATTTTATTTTGGTATTTACTTTCTATGTAATGTTCTGTTGTTGGAAAAATATTTTGTATTAGAAATGCTTTTTCTTTTCCTAAAACTTTTCCAAAAACAAAGTTATAAACTTTCTTTCTAACTTTTTTCTTGTTTTCATATATAACTTTATATTTTTCAACTTTACTTGATATTGGTACAAACCATATTATTTTTTCATCATCTGGGTCATTAAAACAAAAATAGCAAGGTCTTTTATTGCCATTTTCTTTGTTTTCCATCAATTTATAACCTTTGAATATATCAAAAAACTCATCTTTTATAAAATAAAATTTTCCGTTTTCTACTTTCATTATTCCCTCATTTCTAAAAGAAAATCTACCTCCGAAAAGGTAGATTTTTTATTACATTTGTCCACCTACCCATTTATTTGTCGCAAGTAGGGTTGCGAGTAACATTTGCTCACCTGTGCATTTATATTTCGCCAACAGGGTGGCGGTTCACATTTGATTTGGACAAAGACACTTTAAAAGTATCTTTATTAGTATATTCATTATAACTTATTTTATTTACAAAATCAATACTTTGTTCCAAATTTTCATAAATTCCAAGTACACTAAGTGAATTAATTTAGTTCACTCGGTGAACTTTTATCACAAAAATAGTGACTTTGAGTTCATTTAGTGAACTTTCGCACTCTGAAAGGCATTTTCTCTGGTTCATTTGGTGAATTTCTGCATCATTTATGCATAAAATTTTTGTCCTTTTATTAACTCTAGAAGGCTTGTCCTTCTATGTGTATAAGTGATATGTTAATCATCACTATCCTGCCTTTAGATTAGTTGTTTTTTTCTGCAAAATTACTTTTTAACTGAGTAGACATTTTTATGATACTTCTTTTTAAGTAAGATATCGTTTCTCTAAAATAATTTTGAGTTATTAATATCTTTTCCCCAATTTTACCTCTTGATTTGTCTCCTGCTTTATTTATATAAACTTCATTAATGATTCCTAAGTTATGAACTATAACATCTCTAGTTGCTTTTATTTCAAACCACTGTTCTGAATTTTCAAATTCTATTCCCAATGCTTTATAAAAATATTCAATTTGATTTTTTGGACTAGCATACATTACCGACATTACTCTATCTTCTATAATATCTTCTATAAAACTTCCATTTGGCTTTAGTATATCTCTTAACTCATATTCACTTTTACAATTAATTCCTTTTATTACTGTTTATACATACATCTATCCACCAATATGTATTTGTAAGAAATTCACATTTTTCTGTTGTCAGTTTATTAATATTATTTTTGAATTCATTTAACCTTAAAATTCTTTTTCTCAATTCATTTCTAGATATAATTCTTTTATATTTAGATATATTATCCTCAAATACAACATGAATAGAATTAAATATTAGCTCTTTACATTTGCTATCATCTGTAATAATAAAACTTTTACCAACTTCAAAGTCATTTAATACTAGAATAAGATAATCTATATCCAAAATGTATTTCTGGCTTTTTATTAAACCTATAATTTCCTTTTCCTTGTTTATTATAGTATTACTTACATCAAAACAATTTAATCTTGTAATTCCTAAGGATTTTTCTTTATAATTATCTATAATAGTATCAGTGTTTATTTCATTTCTTAATCTATCAATTATTTCTGTTTCTTTATATATTTTTTCATTGCATCAATTGAAAGAACATCAGGAAATTTTTCTCCTAACCAATTAAACATTTCAATGTCTTTTTGTTTTATGTCACTAGATTTTAAATTTACTGTTTTATCCATAATTGCAAAATATAATAAAATAGCACTTTCTTTTGAAATATCAATATTAAAATTATAATATTGATATGCTATTGCAGATGCAATACAATAAGATTTGTTTTCTTCTTCTTTCTTATTATTAGTAACAATCGATTCTATTCTATCTCTACATACAAAATTTGGCAAAGATTTCTTATCATTTAAGCCTACCAGTATAAATTTATCATCATCTTCATACTCATATGCTCTTATCTCTAATTCTATATTAAAAATATCTATTATTGTCTTTGCTTGTTCTGATATTTTTTCTTCAATATAGTACCTACAATTATAGCCTTTCTTTCTTAAAAATTCATTATAAGCATATACACTTGATATAGTATCTATTGAATTATCCCTTCCAGCTATAATTATATATCTATTATTCAAACTGTAATTCATATATTTTGTATCCCCTCAAATTTCATTAATTTATTTTTCTATTCCACTTTCAAATTCATCTTTATATTCCATATATTTAGTCTTTACTCTTGGCAGTCCAGCATTCATAGCAATTTCTAAATAATGTTTTGATAAACTTAAGTCTTTTTCAACTTCTCCAAATCCGAAATAGTAATATGATCCTAAACAAAATTTAGAAAAAGCTTATTTTTTAGAATTGTCTTTATCATTTTCGATTAATTCTAATAAAGGATTATAAGCTTCTATAAATAATTGTCTTGCTTTTTCTTTATCTTCTTCAACTCCATCTCCGAAGTGATAACAGGCACCAACTCCATATATACAACGAGGATCATCAAGTTTTTGACCTTTTCCGTACCATTCCATAGCTTTTTCAAAACTTTGCTCAGCACCATTTTCTTGACTATCATAACTTCTGCCAAGAATGTAGCAAGCTAATCCATTTCCGTTTTCTGCTTTTATCTTTAATTCATCTAAATCAAAAATCATAGGTTTTATCAAATTACTCATTTTCCACTCCTTCTAGTTTCTTTAACAAAATATACCTTTTTATATTTTCATCCTTTTGATACCAAGTTTGTTCTTCATAACCCAAATCTTGTAAATTTGTTAAACTATAAACATTACCAAAAGTTACTTCTGCAATAATGTTTTTAATTCCTCTTTCTCTAGCCATCTTCTCTAGGTGCTTTATTAATATTTTTTGTAGTCCATAGCCTCTATATTCTGGTAATACAATAACTCCATCTATATCAGCACAACTTCCTTCTAAATTCGGAATCATTTGTTTTAATTCTTTCATTCTATTTGAAACTGATAAGAAAATCCATGCAACCATTTTATCAGCTATAAAAGCACCATATATTTCACCATCATTTATAGGGTCATTAACTCTTCTTAAATATGTCTCTTTTTTAAAAGGTAAAAAATATCCTTTTTCTTCTTCTTTAAAGTTATCTATTACAATATTTTGAATGTTATATATTGAATCTACATCATCAATAGTACATTTCTTTATTATAATCGATTTTTCTATTTCCATTTTCTTATCCTCCATATCTATCAATAAGTAACTTTCTAAAATATTCTGCTGGATAAATATATTCCTTCCTTCCATTTATATTTTTAGTATTTAAGTTGTTCCAATTAAAGTCTTTATTAATCTTTATTGTATTTAAT
>CAYXUA010000113.1:0-4472 GCA_964468015.1 uncultured Clostridium sp.
AAAACTAGGTAGTAAAATCCTACTTAGTTTTGTTTCTTGTTATTTATCTTCGTTATCCTTATTTTCCTGATTCTCTTGAATTGGATTATCTGATTCCGGTTCCTTTTGTTCTTCTGCTATTGCTTGTTGTACTGGTTGTTTTTCCTTTTTAGTTTCTACCACTTTTGGCTTTTTGCACAATTGGACAATTAATAAAATTATTCCTATAATTGCAAATACAAAGAAGCCTATATTAAATGCTACATCAGATGTTATATCCTCTGCAACCATACCTTGTAGTTCTGCTGATTTTATTGCTAAACCTTGGAACAATATTAGCACTATTGCTAATAAATATAATTTACTCTTTGGATTACGTTTAATAGCAAATATCATTAATATTACTGCTATTACTATAACAACTCCCAATTGAATCCATACTGCATTCATTTCTGGATTTACTGTTAATTCCGTAGAATTTGTAGTTCCTGAAACAACTGAATTATTTGTAGCTGCCTCATCTCCTAGTATTTTAAACGAATTTAATATGGTATTTTTCTCTTCCTCACTAAATCCATCTGCTGATACAGAAGTAAATATAATATCATATATTCTGTTAGCAGAAACAAATATGTTCATTTCTTGATATATCTCATAGCCAGATACATCTGTTTTGAAAGCCATTTTTGTTACTGTATAATCATTTATCGTTATTTCTTCTCTTGCAGTTTCTGTTACTGTTGCTTGATATTGGTCTTGATATTGGTCAACTATCTCTTGAGATATTGTATTTAGTTGATATTGTGTTAATTTTCCACCAAATGCCTTTTGTTGTATTTCTTGTACAACAATATTATCTCCACTTAATTTTTGGAATAATGTTATTCCCTCTTCACTGGTCATTTCATATTCTTCTTCATTTATATCAATACTATATGTGTCTGTTGAATATGCTGATACACTTGTTGTTAAAAGCATGAATATAACTACTAAAACTGTACATAAATTTTTAAATTTCATTCTTACCACTCCCTTTGCTTATTTATAACATATTTTTGTATTATTTTAAAGTACTTTGTATTATTTTGTATAATAAATTTCAAAAAATACATTTTCTTGCTGCAAATTCTTACTATTATTCTTTTGGTTCATTATTTATAAATCCTGCAATATCTTCTATTTCAAACTTATAATCTAGTTTTTTATTATATGCTTTTTCATAAGCCAATTTTTTCTGTTCATAGTCCCTTCTTAACATTTCTGCGGTATTCTCTTTTATCGTTTTTTTCATATCTGGATATATAGGTTTTAATACATGTATAACATATTTTACTTTATTGAACTCATCTGTATCCTTTTCATCCTTATCTATAATTTCCACAAAGCAAGATATCACTGGAACATTATTTTTTGCCGCATAATAATATGCACCTGGTTTTGGCTCTCTTGGTTTTCTATAATTGAACCACATTTCTTGTTCAGGATATATTAAAATAAAATTATTTTTCTTTAAAATGCTTTCTATGATTTGCGGAAATTCTTTTTTCATGTAACTGACTTGAGTACTAATTGGAATAATATCAGCATAGTTCATTAAAAATCCTAAAATTCCTTTCATAGCAAGATTTGTTTCTTGTCCAACTACGAATAATCTTTTCTTGCCAGCTTTTCTAGTGAATTTACGAACTATCGTATTATCTAGTGGATTAAAATGATTACTTGTAATAATTGCCCCTGTTTTTATATCTTTTATATTTTCAATGTCTTTAATTTCAGTATCTCTATTCTGCGTCCATGTAACAGCAGAAGCTATTGTTCTTGCAACTTTATTATTAATCTTATATTTTATACTATCTTTATTTTTTAAATAGTTTTCTATAATTTCAGTCTTTTGCTCTGTTGAGAGATTCGGGTCATCTACTTCTACTTTCTTATTATATTCCCCTTTTTCTATTGCCTCTTTTATATTATTTATAACACTTTTTTTATTACTTCCAATTATCATACTCGTATTTTCTCTCCACTTTCAAATCTTTTTCTAAATGTGTTTTCTGTATCTGGTACATCATTTGCCTTATGTATTAATAACGCCAAGCAATTTTTATCTGATTTTTTTTGCTCATCTGAATAATTCTTTTTAAATTCAATAATTTGGTCATAATAATTAGATTTTTTTGCATATTCCCAAAAATATTCTTCATACTGAATATTGTCATAGCACCATGGCTTTTGGAAAAGATTGAAATGTATAAGTTTTGGCTTTTCTAAAGGCAATTTATCATCATTTGGCATAGCATCCCATTCTTCACCTAAGTATAGTATTTGCCCATTACACATTGCATTTAAATAGTCTTGGTCTGGTGCTATACAATAAAAATGATACTTGTTAAGTAATTCAAGAAATTTATTTGCAAAGTTCTTTTCTCTCATCTTTTTTAAATTCATTAGCAACACACCAGAATTTATATATTCTTTCCTATTAACCCCAATAGCTTTTTCCATATATTTTATAAATTCAGGAATATTTTGAACTGAATGGTCTGTTGATGCACCTATTAAATTATCACCTAAATCTAAGTTATATAACTTTGAAATATCTCCTAGCACGATAATGTCGCTATCTATATAAATTGCCTTATCATACTCTTTAAACATATCTGGTATGAATAATCTAAAATATATTGTTAATGTAAAATAATCACATCTAAGTCTATTTTCTTCTCTATCTGTTATATCTTTAAAGCTATCTTTCATTTCTCTAAAAATAATCTCAAAATTGTTATTTTCTTTTACTATATTAGAAAGTTTTTCTTTATTTTCCTCTGTCAGTTCTTGATGTAAAATAATTATTCTATAGTTATAGTCCTTCGAAGAATTTGTAATAATTGACTGTATTGCACAACTTGCATATGGAGCATACCCATTATCTATTGTAAAAAATATTGGTATAATTTGTTTATTTTCCATTTTAATTAATTCCTTTCTTAAACTTCTTCTGCTATTTTTATATTTTTAATTGTGTGTAGATATTCTTCAAGAATATCATCATATTCGAAAATTTTCAATTCTTCATGTACTTTATCTACTTGCCATGGTTTTACTGTTAAAGTGTGTAGCCATGGGAAAAATCTAAAACTTGTTGTGAAATGTTGAAAAACTGTATCTGTATGCAATTTTCTTTGTTCATTATACTTTCTTGATACTATTTTTTTAGTAGTAGCTAATTTATTTATTGCTGATTGGTCTGGCATAAACATTTTATTGGTCCTACACATTTTTCTACATTTTTCAAATAAGCCGGTTTCTTTTATTTTTTCTAGATTAAGTAATAATACTCCAGAGTTTATATAATCAAACTTTAATAAACTATTCTTAAAGAGCCATTTTCCATAGTGATCTAATACTCCTAGAACTTCATATTCAGATATATCTTGATTATAAAATTCTGTACAGTCCTCTCTACAGACCACATCATTATCTAGATACAATATTTTATTTGGCAATTCTGAAACTCTATCTGCAAATAGCCTTAACATACAGCAGGGAGTAAAACGTGTTTCCATATTCTCTATTGGCAAATTTTCTTCAAATAATTCTGTTATATCTATCTTTTTTACAAAATTGTTTTGATTTTTTTCTTTTACTCTTCTGTCTAAAAAATCTATAGTCATACTTGAGAGCCCTTCGATTTTTCTTTTTTCATCTATCATATTAATTGTTAATACATATATGTGTAGTTCTTCTTCTATATTTTTTAATAGTGATAATACTGAAATTAATAATCCATCTTTAATATTTTTATCTCCACAATATAAAATATTCATTATTTTTTCTCCCCTTTATATTTTATATATTCATAAGTACTATTTTTACTCCTTTTTACTGCACATTCATATATTTCTTGACAAAGCTTTTCTTTTCTTTCTTTTTTAGGCAAACTCTCATCAGGTACAAAAGGTCCATCTATATATACCATAATACCTGGCTTTTTTCCAAATTTTCTTTTATAGTATGTGGTTGTCATACAAAATGAAGGAGAATTTGTATCTACCGGAAATTTAAAAGCTGTACTGGGAAATGGTCGTATTTTTGTATAATACGGCCACACATGAGCCTCTGGATAAATTATTACTGCATGCTTTTCTTTTATTCTTTGATTAACTGCCTCTAATAATTCTTTCATTTTTGAAACTGAAGTCGGTATTGGAAGAATTCCCAACATTGGTAATAACGGGCCTATTACAGCTACTCCTAAGTTCGATGGACTTGCAATAGTATATATTCTTTTCCTTTTACAAACTTGAGTTGGAATAAATACATCTCCAATGGGCTGTGTATGATTTCCATATATAAAATATCCTTGTTTTTTATATTTATTTAGTAGTTCTCCATTTTTCACTTTTACATGCAAGAAAAATTTACAATAAAAAATACTAAATATATAAGCAATACAATACTGAATATTAGAGCATATTCGATAAATAATATTATTG
>CAYXUA010000114.1:0-4468 GCA_964468015.1 uncultured Clostridium sp.
CTCTTCAATATTTTTTTGCATCTTAGTGTGACATATCTATTTTAAACCTATATTTTCAAAAAAAAATGAATTTTGTGTGTCCATATTGTAATTTTTATTCTGCGATTGTATAATATATTTATTATTTTTTCGTTTTTAGGAGGTTTTATGCAAAGAATTTTGAGCCATATGAGAAAGGCTATTGAAGATTTTAATATGATTGATGAGGGAGATAAAATTGCTGTTTGCCTTTCTGGAGGTAAGGATTCTATTTCTCTCTTAAGAGGGCTTCATTCTCTTCAAAGATTTTATCCAAAACATTTTGATATTATTGCTGTTAGCATTAATCCACGGTTTTGATTTTTTTGATGTTGATTTTTTGAAGAGGCTTTGTGATGAGATTGATATTCCTCTTTTTATCCAAGATAGTCATATTAAAGAGATTGTTTTTGATATTCGTGATGAGAAAAATCCTTGTTCTTTATGTGCTAATTTAAGAAGAGGCATTATTAATTCTATTGCGGTTAGAGAAGGTTGTAATAAGATTGCTCTTGGACATAATCAGGATGATTTATTGGAAACTTTTTTCCTTAATTTATTATATACTGGTAATGTGTCTACTTTTGCTCCTGTTTCATTCATGGATAGGACTGGTATTACTGTTATTAGACCTTTGATTTATACTCCTGAAAAGGATACTAAGAGATTTGTTAAAAAGAATAATATCGAGGTTATGCCTAAGTGTTGTCCTATGGATGGTCATTCTAAGAGAGAGAATATGAAGGATTTGATTTATAATCTTTCTAAGGATATTCCTATGGTTAAGGCTAATTTGTTTGGTGCAATTAGCAGAAGTAATATAAAAGGATGGGAAAATATAAAAAAGTAATTTTGGTGTTGACATAACATTTATAATGTGTTATAATTATTTTATCGTATCTGGAAAGATATGGTAGGCAACTTAATATTGGGCCTGATTAGAGCTAAAGTTTAGTTTTAATTAGATTCCACAAAACCCAAAGAAACCGCCTCTTGGCGGTTTTTATTTTTACATTATTTCTTTTAAGCATTTTTCGAATTCTTCTTCTATTTTGCTTAATTCTTCTTGATTTTTTGCTTCATATCTTATTGTTATTTTTGGTGATGTGTTTGAAGCTCTGATTAATCCCCAACCGTTATCGAATATTACTCTTGCTCCGTCTACATCTACTACTTTGAAACCTTTTTCTTTAAAATATTTTACTGCTTTTTCTATTGTTTGGAATTTTGTGCTATCTTCTACTGTTTTTGTTAGTTCTGGTGTTGCTATGTACTCATTTATTCCATCTAATAGCTCTGATGCTTTTTTATCTGTGTTTGATAATATTCTTAATATTCTTGCTGCTGCATATGCTGCATCGTCAAATCCATAGTATTCGTCACGGAAGAATATGTGTCCTGACATTTCTCCTGAGAATGGTACGTTTTTTTCTCTCATTGCAGCTTTTATGTATGGGTTGCCTGTTCTTATAAATTCTGGCTTTGCTCCTATTTTTTCTAGCTCATCCCATAAGCTTTGTGAGCATTTTACTTCTACTAGAGCTGTTGAACCTGGATGTTTGCTTATTATGTCTCTCCATATTATAAGCATATATAGGTCTCCAAATATCATTTGCCCTTTTTCGTCTACCAGCCCAATTCTATCACCGTCTCCGTCATACCCTATTCCTAAGTCTGCTTTTTCTTCTACTACTTTTTGGCTTAAGTCTTCTAGATTCTTTGGCACGCTTGGGTCTGGATGATGATTTGGGAAGCTTGGATCTAGGTCACAGTACAATGGTACTACTTCTGTTCCTAGTTTGTTTAATAGTTTTTCTGCTACTATACTTGCTGTTCCATTTCCTGCATCTACTACTACTTTTAGTTTTTTATTTCCTAGTTTTACTTTTTCTGTTATTTGATCTATATATCTATCTAGGATATTTTCTGCTACAACTTTTCCAAAGCCTGTTTTGAATTGTTCTTTTTCTGTATATTCTCTAATTTCTTGAATTTTTTCTCCATAGATACTTTCTTCTTCTTTTTTTATACACATTTTGAAGCCATTGTATTCTCCTGGGTTATGGCTTGCTGTTATTTGTATTGCTGGTCCTATGTCAAATAATTTTCTTGCATAGTATACCATTGGAGTTGTTGCTAAACCTATGTTTATTACATTTACTCCTGATTCTGTAAGTCCTTTTATTAGTCTTTCTCTTAATTCGTCTGAGGATTCTCTGTTGTCATTTCCTACTATTACTGTGTTTTCTCCTAATTCTTGTACATATGATCCGAATGATTTTCCTAGTTTTTCTGCTACATCTCCGTCTATGTCTTTGCCTACTATTCCTCTTATGTCGTAGCTTCTAAATATTTCTGGATTTATTTGCATTTATTTTCCTCCTATTCTTCTATTTTAAAGTATTTTTTATATAGTTCTCTTGCCGTTTTCGGGCAATCTACTCCTTTTTCATCTGAATTTTTTACTGGGGCAAATTCTTCTTCTCTGTTTACCCTTAGTATCGACATATTGTCTAGTTGCTCAAACGCATCAAATATAAACGCTTCAAATTTGTATGCATTTGGTTCTGTTGCCGTTATTATGTTTCCGTTTTCGTCCATATAGTTTGCTTTTTTAAAGGCTGGATGATATGGCAATATGTTTTTGCTGATTGTTTCCATGGTTTCTAGTTCAAATATATGTACTATTATATTTGATTCTCCATATTTTAATTCTCCATTTTCATCTCTATCGTGTGCCATCTCTTCTGATAGCTCTGTGTATTCTATTATACTTGGTTTTCCGTTCTTTTTGCAGAATACTCCTACTTTTTCTTCTGGATAGCTTTTTACTACTGATTTTGATGCTGATGGGTATCCTTCTTTTATGTATAGACCAATGAATATTGGGTCAAACATTTTTACTAGTACATTGTCTATTCCACCTACTACTACCCATTTTATTCCTCTTTTTTTCATGTCTTCCATTACATTATTTTTTAGCATTGCTATGTATACTCCACCATGTCCATCTGCAGCTTCTTTTATTAGACCATTTTCGTCTAATAATATTTTTCCATTTGTGTCTAGCATTGGGTATTGTCCTTGTTTGAAGAAGCTTATTGATTCTTTTGGATATCCAAAGTATTCATGATTTTTGAAGAATTCTTCTGTTATGTCGTTGTTTTCTTCACTTGTCATTATATACCATGGTATTGTTACTCCATTTTCTTTTTGGACTTTTTTTAGTGTGTCACATATTATTTCGAATAGTGTTTTGTGGCTTTTTAGCCCTAAATCAAAGGTTCCTTTTGGCCCTTTGTGTCCTAGCCTTGTTCCCTGTCCTCCTGCCATTGTTACTGCTGCTATTTTTCCGCTTGATAATGCTTCGTTTCCTATTTTTGTGTATTCTGCTAGTTTTTCTTCACTTAGTTTTGCTTTGTCTACATATTCTATTGGTTCTACTTTTACTTCTTTTTTTTCTTCTGTTGGATTTTTTATTGCATCATATAGTTTTTCTATTTGATTTAAGTCTAGTTTTTCTATTTGTGATAATAATTTTTCTTGGTTCTCTTTTGACATCTTATCATAGAATTTTAGTAAATGCGCTTGATTTCCTTCTTCTAATTTTCTTTTTGCTTCTTCATAATTCATTTTTTATCGTTCTCCTTCCTAAAATGATATTACGCCATGTATATCTTATACCATTATAGGAATTAAGTCAATTAATTATTCCAATTTATATTACTTCTTTTTTTGTATATCCTTCGAAGATTTCTTCTATGTCCCTTGATCCTGATGTATTTAAGACTTTATCGTGATTTTTTAATATCTGCTCCATATTACTGTTAAATTGCATTACTTCATAGCAATTTATTATTGTTATTTTTTTGTTTTGTATGTTTTGTTCTATTATTTTATTTGCATTTTCTATATATGTTTTATTTCCTACTATTATTATATTAGTGTTTTCTTTTATGTCCTTTATTTTACTTTTGATGTCAGCTGTTTCCTTCCAGTCTATTTGTTTTATTTTTTCTTTTATTTCTGTTTTTATGTTTATTCTTGATAATACTGATTGTATATGCAATTCTAAGTTTTCTTCACTTATTATTTTTACCTCGTCTTCTTTTTGGATTTCTTTATTTATATATGGTAATATCATTACTGTTAAATGCCATTCATTTACGTAGAAACTACACATTTTATTTATGTTTTTCATTTGTCTCCCTCTCTTTCTTTTGGTAAATTTTACCATTTTGTTTCAAATGTGTCAATAGTTTTACAGAAAAATTACAAATATTTCCATTTTTGTTTTTCGACATTATTTTTTCCATTTATTTTGATTGTATGTATATTTTTTTATTTTTGGTTAATAATTTTGGTAAAGAGATTTTTTTACATTTAAGGAGTTTTTTATAATGTTTATTAAAAATTTCAAACATTCTGGTAAATTAAAGAATTTTATTAT
>CAYXUA010000115.1:0-4451 GCA_964468015.1 uncultured Clostridium sp.
ATGTATTATAATGTATTAAATTTGTTAGATTTTGAAAGTCTTAATATATTTTTAAGAAAAAAGTCACTTTGTTGTCACTTTTTATTAATATTATTTATTAAGAATTGAGGTGTTTTTTATGTGGAAGTTAATTAAAAAATTTCTTTTATTGATTTTGATAATTGCAGTTTTGATTACTGGTTATATTACTGTTTCTGGTTATTCTATGTATAAGTCTGCTATTGAGACGACTAGTCTTGAAGATAAAATTGAGCAGATACGTGCTCAAGAGGATTATATTGTTTTAGAGGATATTCCTAAGATTTATAAAGATGCTGTTGTGGCTGTTGAAGACCATAGGTTTCTGGAACATGGTGGTATTGATTTTATTGCTACTGCTCGTGCAGTTGTTTTTAATATTTTAGAAGGCGAACTTGGTCAAGGTGGAAGTACTATTACTCAGCAGTTGGCTAAGAATTTGTATTTTACTCAGGAGAAAGAGTTTACTAGAAAGGTTGCAGAACTTTTTGTAGCTTTTGATTTGGAAAGAGAATATTCTAAGGATAATATTTTAGAGTTATATATTAATACTATTTATTATGGTAAGGGATATTATGGTTTAGTTGAAGCTTGTGATGGTTTTTATAAGAAGTATCCTTCTGAGCTTAGTGATTATGAGGCTACTTATTTGGCTGGTATTCCTAATGCTCCTAGCATTTATTCTTCTGAGAGACATTCGGAGCTTGCTAGGCAAAGGCAGAAGCAGGTGCTTAATGCTATGGTGAAGTATGGGTATTTGAGTCAGGTAGATGCGGATAGGATTTATAATGAATAGTTTTTCTTTTGGTTATGGCCGCCTAAAAGATAGAGTATAGATAAAAAAATAAAATGTAGTGGCTCCAAGCTTACGGGTATTCCCCCGCCTCAAAGGGCTGTCGCTCACTACATTTTATTTTTTTATCTATACTCTATCTTTTAGGCTACTCTATCTATTGAGATTTGTTTTTTGTTCTTGTATTTCTTCTTTTTCTTTCTTTTCACTTAGTCTGTTGTCTACGCTTTCTCTTATTAGAGCGTATATTATTGAGGCTAGTGGGACGCTTATTGCTATTCCTGGAATTCCCCATAGTGCTGCTCCTACTGTTACTGCTACTAGTACCCATATTCCTGGTAGTCCTACTGAGTTTCCTACTACTTTTGGATATATTATGTTTCCTTCTATTTGTTGTAGTATTATTATGAATATTATGAAACCTATTGCTAGCATTGGGTTTTGAACTGCTATTAGTAGGAATCCTATTGCTGCTCCTATGAAAGCTCCGAATATTGGTATTAGTGCTGTGAAGCCTATTAGTACTGATATTGTAAGTGCATATGGCATTCTGAATATTAGCATTCCTATGAAGCATAGAAATCCTAGTATAAATGCTTCTGTCACTTGGCCTGTTATGAATTTCGTGAATACTGAGTTTGTTACTTCACATATTTTTAATGTTTTGTTCATTAACTTTTCTGGCATATATGCTTTCATAAGTTTTTTGAATTGTTCTCCTAATTTTTCTTTTTGTAGTAGTATGTATATTGCAAATATTAGGGCTATTACGAAGTTTGCTATTCCTGATGATATTGATATTAGTATGTTAACTGATGAGCTTAGTATGTTCCCTGCCCATGTTTGTAATAGTTGCATTGTTTGTTCGTCTATACTGTTCCAGTCAAAGTTTATATTTGCTATTACATCATTTATTTGTGGGTATGTATTTATCATATCAAATGTCCAGTTTTGTAAGTCTTCTGCTATTCCTGGTATGTAGGTTGTTATTGATTTTATTGTTGTTATTAACTCTGGTATTACCATGAACATTACGAAGAATATTATTGCTACTAGTATTAGTAATGATAATAATATTGATAGTGGTCTTTTTATTTTTTCTAATACTTTATTTCTTTTTTTCTTTCTATTTTTAAGCCATTTATTTTCAACAATGTTTACTACTACATTTAATACAAATGCAATTCCTATTCCTAGTATGAATGGACTTAATATGTTTATTAAAGTACTTATGGCTGTCCATATTATTTCAAGGTTTTGTAGTGTCCAATATAGTATAACTCCTATTACTACTATTAGAATTATCTTTCGTGTGTTTTTCTTGTCTAATTGCATCCTTTCCTCCTATCTTTTCATTCCCTTTAGTATCTGTTTTTGTTTATCATTTACTCTGTAAGATTCTATTATTTTTTGTATTGCTTTGTTATATGTGAAATCATCCAAATTGTTGCATTCTAGGTATTTATGTGTTATTTCAGGGAATTTTATATAGCAAATTGATATTGCCCATGCTACTGCCATTTTCACATAATATCCTTCGTGCTTTATTCTGTCTGCTTCTTTTAATACTTTTTCTATATATTTTTCATTTATATAAAAGTCTAACATTATAACAACTGCAAATCTTATTTCAAATTCTTTTTCTGATTGTAGGCATTTTTGTATGAATTCCCACATTACCTCTTGATTATTTTTAATAAATTTTAGTCCTGCACATGTTATATCACATACTGCCCAATTGTCTATTTGTGGTACGAATTCTTGTATGTATTTTAGCCTTGTTTTTAAATCTAATTTTGATAAACCTATTAACATTCCTTTTAGTAGAATTTCTTCATAATACTCATTGTCCAAATTTCCGAATATTGTTTCTATGCTATATTTTTTTAAGAGATTTTTTGCGTATTCTCTTAATACTGGAACTCTAATTCCTATTATATTATTAGTTCCGTGGACATAATGAACCATGAAATTCTTTGTATTTGCTATCTGCTAATTCAAGCAGTTCTTGTTTTATATTTTCCATAGTAACCTCTATTTTCTCCAACAACAAAAAGCGGAATTAATCCGCTTTCTGTCTTAAAAAACTTTTCTTCCGGAATTTTTGAATATTCTCAATATTCATCATTCCAGTCATAGGGTCACCAAAATCAGTTAAAGGCTCCTCTACCTTACACATATTAATAAGGTCCTTACAAGCCTCACGCCCACATGCTTTAGTATTTCCATTTTCATCAAATACTTTATTGTATTGATTTATGAACGCCTGAATCTTATCCATTATTAACCCTCCTTGAAAATTTTATTTTTTCTAAAAGAACTATGGTAAAATTATACATCATTTTGGGCTTTTTGTCAATGAGCTTGGGTGATATTGCAACCATCTCATTCACACACTATTTTTCTTCTAGTAGCCAATCTATTACATTTATCTTCTTTATTCCTTCATAATCGGCGTCTAAATCATCATCCATTGTTAATATAATTTTAGGGTAATTATCATTTATTTTTTTTAGTGGTGTTAATTCTCTTTGCAATGTTGCTTCTTCCCTTGTAGTTAATGATACTTGATAATATATTGTATTTTCTGAATTTTGCGCAACAAAGTCAACCTCTAAATCATCTAATTTTCCTATATATACTTTATATCCTCTCCTTAATAATTCAAGATAAACCACATTTTCTAATATATGTCCCATGTCTCTACCTGCTTTTTGTCCTAATAAGTAATATCTTAGCCCCATATCTATGGCATAATATTTTTCTTGTGTTTTTAGAAATTCTTTACCTTTTATATCATATCTATTTACTTTATATAGCATAAAGCTTTCTAATAATGCTTCCACATAGTTAGACACTGTGTTATATGAGTTATTTTTTTCTAATCCTTCTATATTATCGCTTATACTTTTTAGGCTTGTTCTATTCCCTATATTATCATATAAATATTTTGTTACTCTCTCTAATACACTTTGGTCTGTTATGCCTTTTCTTGACATTACATCTTTATATAGTATAGTATTAAATATTCCATCTAAAAATATATTGATATTATCCGGATTATCTTTATATAGTTCAATTGCTTGTGGGAATGAACTATATCTTAAATAATCTCTAAACTTTCTTGTTAAATCTGTTTTGTCTTCAAATGTTGATAAATATTCTTTAAAAGATAATGGCAGCATTTTTATTTCTATATATCTTCCTGTTAATAACGTAGCAAGCTCTGATGACAACATATAAGCATTCGAACCAGTTATATATATGTCTACATCCTTGTTTATAAATAAACTATCTACTGTTTTTTCAAACTCAGGAACATTTTGTACTTCATCTAGAAAAATATATGTTTTTTTATCTTTTACAAGTTTCTCTTTCAAATATTCATATAACTTTTTTCTATCTTGCAAATATTCATAATCTGCATTCTCAAAATTTATTGATACTATTTGTTTTTCTTCTACTCCATTTTCTTTTAAATATTCTTGAAACAATTCTAACAAAGTAGATTTTCCACATCTTCTTATTCCTGTTATTACTTTTATTATTTGTTTGTCTTTAAAATTTCTTAATATTGATAAATAGTTTTCTCTTTTTATCTTTTCCATAAAAATTCTCTCCTAACTATAATATATTATAC
>CAYXUA010000116.1:0-4309 GCA_964468015.1 uncultured Clostridium sp.
GGGATATGTAAAACAATTAAATGTATTATTAAATTCAATACAATATGATAATCCAAAAGAAAACTTTGATATTTATATTTTGCATAAAAATCTAGAACAAGAAGATATGGAAGAAATACAGATAGGATTAGATTGTGAAAAAATTTTTATACATGCAATAAAAATCCCAAAAAGCGAAATAGATAATTTTCCAGTTTATGAAAAAAGATATCCTGTCGAAATTTATTTTAGAATATTTGCTGCTAAATATTTACCAGCAGATATGGAAAGAGTTTTATATTTAGATGCGGATACAATAGTTATAAATGAATTAAAGGAATTGTATAACACGGAGTTCGAAGGAAATTATTTTGTAGCGGCAACACACATTAGAAAATTATTACATAAATTTAATGAAATTAGATTGGATTTAAAAGAAGATGAACCATATATTAATACGGGAATTTTACTGATTAACCTAGAAGAATTAAGGAAAAGAGATGTTGAAAAAGAAGTAATAGAATATATAGAGAAAAATAAAAAGAAATTAATGCTGCCTGATCAAGATATTATAAGTAGCATTTATGGAAGCAAAATTAAATTGATTGATGGCTTAAAGTATAATCTAGGAGATAGAGATTTAAAGGCATATAATTTAAGTAATCATAGTAACCCAATAAATTTAAAGTGGATTTGTAAAAATACTGTAATTATACATTATTATGGAAGAAGCAAACCGTGGGAAAAAGATTATTCAGGAAAACTGGGGTGTTTCTATAAAAAGGTAGAGAAAAAGATAAAAGAAAAAGTAAAGGTAAAAGATTGAGATATTAATTTTTTACCTTTGCTATAAAACTAGAAAGTGAGTCATCTTTGACCACCAGCTTTATGCAAATCATGAGAATGAGATTCGAAATTGACATAATCTAATTGATTAATTGCGGTTGAGTCAAATTGACTTGTAATAACAAAGGAAGTAACAGGTATTTCGTATTTTTCTATAAGAGGGACAGCTAGATTAAAAAAGCTAATACTGCCATCATCTATAGTAAGAATTACGCTTTTTCGAGTTAAATCAATTTCCCCATTAATAAATTGTGACAATTCTTCAAAAGTGGGAAAAAAGAAATCATTTTCTTTTAAGCAATTTAATTGTTGTTCAAATTTAGATATTTCTAAAAAATTATTATCTTTTCCTGTTTCTCCAGCAGAGCTATCATAAAAGAAATGATACATTAAAACAGGAATTCCAATTTCATTTTTTCCGAATTTATCAATCCTATCTTGGATTTCTTTTTTTCTAGCATCTTCAAAAGAGTATTGAGAAGATGAGGTAGTCACTACAATAGAGTTGATGTTAGATTGAGCGTCAGTTTCTAAATCTTGGGTTATAGAAATCTGTTCTGCTTGACTAGAAAGGTCAGGGGATTCTTCATTTGACTTATTAAATTGTACAAAAAGAATAATAGATAAAATTGTTAAAATTATAATAATCAAAGTGATAATAAAAACATTTTTCCTCATATAAATTACCTCAAATTTATTATTATTCCAGCTAATTATATTATAATAGCAGTATCTGGCAAATCAAATTCCATTTATATTTTGAAGACACAAATTTTTTAATTCATATAAAAAATTTTATAATAATATTAGAATATTGCAATTTATGAAGTTGATAAATAATAATTTTTATGATAGGATATTGTCGAACAAAAGGGGGGAAAGGAGTATGTGGATTTTATTTGCTTTTGCATCTGCTTTCTTTGCGGGCATTACTGCAATATTAGCAAAAATAGGCATTAAAAATACTGATTCTAATTTAGCAACAGCAATTAGAACAATAGTAATTCTGATTTTTTCGTGGCTAATGGTATTTATAATAGGCTCGTTTAATACAATAACAGAAATTTCAACAAACACATTAATATTTTTGATATTATCAGGAATTGCAACAGGCTTATCTTGGTTATGTTATTTTAAAGCATTGCAACTTGGAAATGTTAATAAAGTTACACCAATAGATAAATCTAGTACAATTCTAACGATGATTTTAGCAATGAGTTTTTTAGGAGAAAAAATTACTGTAATCAAAATAGTTTCAATTGTATTAATTGGAATTGGAACATACTTAATGATTGAGAAAAAAGATGACACAAAAGAGGCAAAAGATAATAAATGGTTTTTCTTTGCATTAGGTGCAGCAGTATTTGCTAGTTTGACAGCGATTTTAGGAAAAGTTGGGATACAAGGGGTTGAATCAAATCTAGGTACTGCAATAAGAACAGTGGTAGTATTAATAATGGCATGGGTTGTTGTTTTTGTGACCGGAAAACAGGGAGAAATAAAGAATATAGATAAAAAAAGTTGGAAATTTATTATCTTTTCCGGATTAACAACAGGCTTATCTTGGTTATGTTACTATAAAGCATTACAGGAGGGTCAAGCAAGTGTTGTAGTGCCAATTGATAAATTAAGTATAATTGTAACAATAGCATTTTCATATTTTGTATTAAAAGAGGAAATGGATAAAAAAGCTATAATTGGTTTTGTTGGAATAGTAGTAGGAACATTTTTATTATTAGTATAGGGAGTTTAATTGGCAAAAATTTAATAAGTGAAAAATAATTATAATATAGGAGGAATTTAAAATGAAAGAAAATGTAAGATTTTATAAATGCCCAGTATGTGGGAATATAGTAGGATTGATAGAAGGAGATATAAAGAACATATCTTGTTGTGGTAGAGAAATGGAAAAAATGATAGCGAACACAGCAGATGCTGCGGTAGAAAAACATGTACCAGTATATGAAAAAGTAGAAGATGAAATAGTAGTAAGAGTTGGAGAAGTAGAACATCCAATGGAAAAAGAACATTATATTATGTGGATAGCACAAGTAACAGAAAATAGAACCACACGAGTAAGATTATATCCGGAACAAGCAACAGAAACAAGATTTCCATATATACCAGGTGCAACATTATATGCTTATTGCAATAAACATGGACTATGGAAGACAACAATAAAATAATTAAGATTATATAGCCATCTTATAAAAATATAATATCAAAAATTCTAGCAGCAAAAGAAGAAAGATTCTAAATTTCATAAGATAATAGTGGAAAGAAAGGGGTAATTATGCAGTCGTTTATAGGAATATTAATACTATTTTTAGGACAACATTAGGAAGTGCAATTCAAATAATGGAGGAACTTATACAACTACAGGTGCAGGTTCACCATCTATTTATTCAACAGCAGATGTTACTGTAAATGATGTAATACTAATAGAAAAAGCATCAGAAGGAATAGAACTTCAAAAGAAAAAGTTAGAAGAAGAAGGACATACTATTGTTCAAAAAGGCAGAACAAATATTAGATACTATCTAAAAGACTATGAAAAAAATGTGTTTGAATTGAATAACAAATGGAAAAGAAGCTTACAAAAATGTAAGGTTCTTTTTGCTATATTTATGCTATAATAATGAGGGAGGTATAACATGCCAAAAATATTAATAGTAGAAGATGACGAAAAATTAAGAAATGAATTAGAAATATTTTTAGACAAGAACGGTTATAAAGCAGAAAGTCTTAATACATTTGATAATACAATAAATGATATTCTAAAAATCAACCCAGATTTAGTATTATTAGATATAAATTTACCAGGTACAGATGGAGAATATATTTGTAAAGAAGTAAGAAAAAAATCAAATGTACCAATTATTATAGTAACAAGTAGAGATAATGAACTAGATGAATTATTAAGTATAAATTATGGAGCAGATCATTATATTACAAAACCATTTAATATACAGATTTTACTTGCCAAGATAGGCTCATTATTAAGAAGAACGAATATAGCAACAGATATAGGAGAAAAAATTGATGCAAAAGACTTTATTCTAAATATCTCGAAAAGCACAATAGAGAAAGATGATAAATCAATAGAACTTACAAAAAATGAATTTAGAATACTTAGATTTTTAGTGCAAAATAGAGAGAAAATTGTATCAAGAGAAGATATTATGGAATGTTTATGGGATAATGAAAGTTTTATAGATGATAATACATTAACTGTAAATATTAATAGAGTAAGAGCTAAATTAGAGGAATTAGATTTAAAAGCCTTGTTAGAAACTAAAAGAGGACAAGGCTACATATTAAAAAGGAGAGAAATATAATGCGATTTAGAGATTTTATAAAAGAAAAATTGCTAACAATAACATTATTATTTTGTGGAATAGCAACAATAGAAATATTTTTATTAGCATATCCAGTAGGAAACTTTATGAAGATATATATACCAATAGTTATATTAGGATTATAT
>CAYXUA010000117.1:0-4272 GCA_964468015.1 uncultured Clostridium sp.
CTATTAGATAACAAAATTGAAATTAAAAGTCGAGCGCTTTCTAGAGAAGAAATCCTTATAATTACAGAACTAATGAAATCTAAATCAGTAATAGACTTTTCAGAAATAAGAACTAAATTAAATTTAAATGTAAATGAAAGATTTAATCTTATAAGTTATGCTAGTATATTTGAATTGAATGAAGCTATTAATAAAAATTCTGAAAAGAAAAAACGAATAAAAGAATTTGAAAATTATCATAAAATAAAGCGAGTAATAAATAAACAAGGAAATTTAATAGAAACGCTTTCAACTGATGATTTAGATAATATAGCTTATATCTTAACTGTATATAAAAGCGAAGATAAAAGACTAAAAGAACTTAGCAAAAAAAATATTATTTTACCTCAGGAAGTGTTAGAAGAATTATTGCAAATATCTTTTAGAGAAATAAGCGATATATCTATAAAAGCATTAAAGCAAATAATACCATATTTAGAAAATGGAACAAATTACAAATTGGCTATAAAAGAATTATACTTGCAAAAGCGATTAAGCAGTAAAATGTCTAGAGTTAATCTGAATACAGAGATTTTAAGTCCGATAGCAAGGAGAACTATCTCTCAGACAATAAAAATTTTGAATGCCATTATTAATAAATATGGAACTCCAAATGAAGTGATTTTTAGAACTTCAAAACAATTAACACAAAAACGTTCTATAAGAGATAAAAATAAAAAATTTAATACTCAAAGAAAAATATATAATTCTCGAATAAAAGAAGAACTACTTGCCTTAGGAGTACGAAATCCAACAACAACTGATTTTATAAAATATGAATTATGGAAGCAACAGAATGGCATATGCATGTATAGTGGTGAAATAATTCTAGTCAAAACATTATTTACTGATTTGGTTTCGATAGATTACATCATTCCCTATAATATTTCTTTTGATGAAAGCTTAGATAATAAAGTAATAGTCATGACAGGAGAAAAACAAGAAAAATCTAACCGCACAGCTTATCAATATATTGTAGATGAAAATAAAGATTTAGAAAGATACAAAACGAGGATTAATAATCTGAAAACTTGGAAGAAAAAAAGAAATTTACTTCAAAATTCTACATATATTAATATTTATAACTTTGAAGATTTACATTATATGAATATGTATTTGCAAAACTATATACATTCTAAATTTGGGAACATAAAAACAACAAGTGTAAATAATTCAATATTACATTATATTAAGCACCAATTAAATATTTCAAACGTGCCATCAGAAGGCTTAAAAAGTAGTTTAAACGCCATAATAACTGCCCTAATCTCAAACAAAGATGAATTAAATGGAATATCAAAATTAATTATAAAGCAACAGTGTAAAAACTTTGCAATACATGAGATAAACATAGAATTATTATTTAAACACCAGAAAATAAATGGGCAAAAAGCATTAATTAATTCACATATGCCAACACGTAAAGTATCAGGCAAAGCACACGATGAAACAATTAGAAGTAAACAAGTAGTAGAAAAAATAATTAAGGGATATACAAAAACAGAATTAAAAAAATTAAAATTAGACAAAATGGGGGAAATAGATGGCTATCCAAAGGAACTTATAAACAATGATTTATCATTGTACAATGCTTTGAAAAGTAAACTACTATTACATAATGGTAATGCAGCTAAAGCGTTTGAAGAAAAATTTTATAAGCCGAATGCAGATGGCAGTAATGGTGCGCTCGTAAAAAAAGTTAAATTAGAACAAAAGATGACACTGCCAACTGAACTGCGAAATAATGCTATTGCTACAAACGGATATATGATTAGAATAGATATATTTAAGGTAGAAGGAGAGGGGTTCTATTTCATCCCTATATATGTAAGTGATACAGTAAAAGAGCAATTGCCTAATAAAGCTTGTGTATCTAAGAAAACTATAAATGATTGGAAAGAAATGAGAGAAGAGGATTTTATTTTTTCGATATATCCAAACGATTTAATATATATGGAGAGTTATAATGAAATAAAATTACATTCTAAATCTAATGATAATATAACACAATCTAGCCAATTATTAGTATACTTTGTATCAGCAGATATTTCTTCAGCAAGCATAAGTGTTATAAATACGGACAACACATACACTGCAAAAGGAATTGGCATAAAGAATCTAAAGCAACTAAAGAAATATGATATAGATATACTTGGAAACTACCACGAAATTAAGAAAAAAGAAGTAAGAAAACAATTTATTAGAACTGGTAAGACTAAAATAGATGAAAATGCAATATATGGTTATAATAAAGATTTAGAATTTGAAAACATGAAATTATTCTAATAAAAAACGAGAAAAGTAAAAAATTAAATTCTTTTCTCGTTTTTTATTATTTAGTTTTAATATAAGACTATGTAAAATAGAATTCAAAATCTACCATATCAAAATAGAATAGGAAACCATAACACACAATCAAATATCATAACTAAATTTATTATAACATATTATATTATTTTATACAAATTTTAATAAGAATAGAAGGGAATAGCATAAATTTGTCGTATAATAATATTATAGTGAACATTGCGCAAAATAAAGATTTTGCGCAAAAAGGAATAGAAGTATATATGCTACAAGTCTTAATCTAATGCGGATTCTATCCCTTGTAGTATTTTTGACTTGTAGTCATCTTTTTTAATTATTCTTTATATAATATATCTCGGTGATACATTTGTTTGCTTGATGTAATTTTTAGAATTTCATTATAAAATTACATTTTATCTAAAAATAATTACTCCAATGTCCTATTTTCTCTAAAATTGAAAAATAGAACAAATTGAAGACAATTAACTATATTACTTTTTTAAAAAAAGTGCTTAAAATCGATTCTCGTGCGTTGTTTCTTAAAAGTATATTGATTTCAGTACTTTCCCGGGATTTGATTGAAATAATAACTTAGATTATCAAAGGAGATGCTTAATATTATGATAAATGTCGATAATAATCCAGAATTTTTAAATTCTTTTCTTGATTATATAGAAACCATACTAAATAAATCACCAGCTACAGTAAAAGAATATAATTATGATTTAAATAATTTTCTAAAATTCATAAAAATTCGTTTAAAACTAACTAATGAAACTGAGTTCGAAAATATTACTATTAGAGACCTTACACTTGAAGATTTAAAAAAAGTAACATTAAACGATTTACATGCTTATTTAGGTTATTTAACTAGGAATAACAATAGTAAGGCTACAACCAGAGCTCGTAAGGTTTCAAGCATTAAGGCCTTGTTTAATTATTTGACTGCAAAAGCTAATTTGTTAGAAATAAATCCTGCACAGAACTTGGAATCTCCAAAACTAGGTAAACGCATGCCAAAATATTTATCATTAGATGAGAGTAAAAAATTACTTGAAACTACAGCTACAGAGGAAAGCAGAAACACTGAAAGAGATTATGCTATTATAACTATCTTTTTAAATTGTGGAATTCGTTTATCTGAATTAGTCAACATAAATATTACGGACATCTCTTTCGATGAAGAGAAAATGAATGTAATAGGTAAAGGAAATAAGGAAAGAGCAATATACCTAAACAATGCCTGTATTAAGGCAATTAAAGCTTATTTGGCTGTACGACCTAATGATATTAAGAATCCGAATAATAAAAAGCCTCTATTTCTAAGTGAGCGAAAAGATAGAATAAGTCAAAGAACTGTACAAGTTATAGTAAAAAGGGAATTACAGAAAGCAGGTTTGGATACTACTAAATATTCCGTTCATAAATTGAGACATACTGCTGCAACTCTTATGTATCAAAATGGTGTTGATATTCGTGCTCTTCAAGAATTATTAGGACATGAAAGCATTGCTACCACTGAGATATATACTCATGTAGATAACTCACAAATAAGAGATGCTGTTGAAAATAACCCGTTATCAGATTTGTAATAACTATTCCTACAAGCCCCCTGTAGTGAATACCTCCTACTCCCCTCTTCTCTTCTCTTCTTCTATTGATACTTACATACATGGAATAAGTAATCTTTGCCCAATATATAATGCAGAAGAATCGAGTTCATTAATATGTTTTATATCAGCTATTATTGCTCTAATATCTTTATTTAGGTAATATGGATTTTCTTGTAATTCATTTTTGGCAATTGACCACAAAGTTTCTCCATTGCTGATATAAACTTCTTTATATCCAGTTTCTACATGTGATAAAGTAATATTATTAGTTAAGATTAAAGATATGAATATTACTGCTAATATTATTAGAAAT
>CAYXUA010000118.1:0-4247 GCA_964468015.1 uncultured Clostridium sp.
ATCTATATATAATATAAAAAATAAACTATAACCATTCTTTATTTCTTTTCACATATACTTTTTTATACAATTGAATAATTGTAGCATAAATTACCATTAACACAATTATAACAATCCCATATTGTAATGGTAACTTTCTTAAGTCAAATATTGTAGCAATTCCTGTAAAAGAAATCACTAATGTTATAATTGTTACTACAAATGTTGAAATTAATAATTGCTTTGATGATTTGCTACTAACAAACGGTATTTTCGATGTCCTTATCATGTGAATAATCAATGTTTGTGATATTATTCCAAATGCAAACCATCCTGTTTGGAATAAAACCGCCTTTTCTATTGTATTAAACTTCATAACATACCATAATACAATAAAACATAATATATCCAAGACTGTACTAATAATTCCAAATGCAAACATATACCTTTTAATTCCTGTTGTATTCCATTTTTTTGGTTTTTCTATGTATTCCTTATCTACATTATCAAATGGCATTCCTATTTGTGCAAAATCATTTAGTAAATTTTGTATTAATATATGGATTGGCAACATTGGTAAAAATGGCAAAAATATACTTGCTATTACAACTGACAACATATTTCCAAAGTTTCCACTTGTAGCCATTTTTATATATTTTAGTATATTTGTAAATGTCTTTCTTCCATTGATTACTCCTTCTTCTAAAACATTCAAATCTTTTTCTAATAATATTATATCCGCTGTTTCTTTTGCAATATCTACTGCTGTATCAACTGAAATTCCAACATCTGCTTGTTTTAGTGGTGGGCTATCATTTATCCCATCACCCATATATCCAACTGTATTTCCTTGTTCTTGATATATTCTAACTATTCTTTGCTTTTGCAAAGGTGTTAATTTTGAATATAATTTGCACTCACTTGATGCCTTTTTTAATTCTTCATCCGACATCTTATCTATAGCTTTTCCAACTAAACATTTTTTAGTTGAAATTCCAACTTTTTTGCAAACATTAATGGCAACACCCTCACTATCTCCAGTTAATACAATTGTATCAACGCCATGTTTGGCTAGTGCTGAAATAGCTTGTTTTGCACTTCCTTTAGGTGGATCCAAAAAACCTACAAAACCAATTAGAACCATATCGCTCTCATCTTGAACTCCAAAAACGTCTATTCCATGAATATTATTTTTTTGTGCTACTGCTAAAACCCTCAAACCTTCATTATTATTTTTTTCATACACACTATATGCTTTATTTTTCAATTCTTCTGTAAGTTCTACAATCTGTCCATTTATGTCAATATAAGAACAAATCGAAATAATTTCATCAACTGCCCCTTTTGTTATAAGTTGTCTTTTTCCACTATCATCTCTTAAAACTACACTCATTCTTCTTCTAGTAAAATCAAACGGAATTTCATCTTCTCTAACATATTGTTCTTTTAAAATATTTAGTTTTTCTTTTTCTGCTCGTGAAATTATTGCAACATCTATTAAATTTTTTAATCCTGTTTGAAAATAACTGTTTAAAAATGCGTGCTTTAGTATTCTAATATTTTCTTTTCCTGAAACATCCATATATTTTTCTAAAACAATTTTATCTTCTGTTAAAGTTCCTGTTTTATCTGTACATAAAATATTCATTTCACCAAATGTTTGAATAGCACTTAATCTTTTTACAATTGTTTTCTTTTTAGACATTTCTACTGCTCCTTTGGCAAGTGTTGATGTCATTATAACAGGTAACATTTCTGGTGTTAATCCAACCGCTATTGTAATTGCAAAAATCAATGAATCCCATATATCTCCTTTGGTAAATAAATTTATAACTAAAATAATTGGAACCATTACAACCATAAATTTTATTAATAATTTACTTACATCATCAATACCTTTTTCAAAACTGTTTTTTTCATTTACACTATATAATGATTTTGCCATACTACCAAAATAGGTATGGTTACCTGTTGCAATAATAACAGCTGTCGCAGAACCGCTTACAACATTCGTTCCCATAAATGCTATATTAGATAAATCCGTTAAATCTGATTCTTTGTCTTTTAACTCAGTAAATTTTTCTACTGGGTTAGATTCTCCAGTAAGAGAAGCTTGGTCAATAAATAAATCCTTATTATCAATGATTCTAACATCTCCTGGTATCATATCTCCTGACGATAATTTCACAATATCTCCTGGCACAATAGTTTCAACATCAACAATTATCCTATTTCCATCTCTTATAACATCAATCTTATTAGAAATCATTTTCTTTAATTTATGTGCTGCTTTATCTGAATTCGTTTGTTGAAAAAATGAAATTAAAGCTGAAATAAAAATCGTACTAATGATTAAAATAAATGTTGCATAATCTTTGTTTGATGATATAACAACATCTGTCATAAAAGTAACAATTGCAACAATTATAAGCACTATATTAAATGGATTAATAAAAGCCTCTTTTAGTCTATCAAATAATGTATTATTATTATTTATATCTAATACATTTTTTCCATAATTTTGAATTTTTTCTTCTACTTCAACAATGCTAATTCCTTCTTCTGAAGTTTGCAATTTTTTAAAAAGTTGCTTCTTATCCATTTGACTATACTGTTTTAATTTTTTCTCGATTTCATTATTATTTATTTCATCTTTCATTTAGTTGCACCTCGCTTTTTACTATTTTTTCAAGCTTACTTATACTTATTATTGTTCTATAAATCTAAATTATAACATACTAATTTAATTTTTCTATAAATCTATTAATATTTTCATTTAAGATTTTTATTTCTTTATCTTGATCCATATTTTTACTTATAAATTCTTTTACTTTTTTATGTATCATTCCCATTCTAATCGGCGATCCTATAATGATTAAATCGTATTTATTAATATCTTCATTTTGTGTTGCTGTTAAATTAATTATAGTTGTATCTTTTAAGTTTTGTCCTAATATTCTAGCACATTTTTCCGTTGTTCCTGTTTTACTTGCATAAACAATTAATGTTTGCATTTCTTTTACCCCACTTTTAATTTCTTTTTTGAAACTATATTATTTATAACTATAAAAGCTATTGAAAAAATTAGAATAATTCCCATATTAGCAAATACAGGTTTTAATGTTTCGAAATTTATAATTTCCATAGTTTTTAATGTATCATTTGTGTTTATATACCAATATGACGGTAAAATATGTGCAACTTTTAATACTCCATCTGGTAGCCACTCTGCTGGTACAAATGCACCACATAAAAACGCTGAACCTAGTGCCACTATATTTACGATTCCATTAACTGCATTTTTGTTATTTACTAAACTGCTAATCAGTAATGCAATTGTTAATGAGCAAAATGTAAATATAAATAAATTAATTATATACACAAGTCCTCTAGGTGTCCAAACAATTTCTCCTAACAGAATTGTAGCAAGTATTACAAACAAAATCCACACAATTATTGAAAATATAAAACTTGAAAACAATAGCAATCTATTATGTTTTTTATAATTTATACTACTTATAATTGTTCTTTTATTTACTGTCTTTTCGTGGAAACTTGATAATACTAAACATATTATAAATATACTTACTGCCATCATACTGTAACTTGCAAAATTATAGTATAAAGCCATTTTCGTTGTTTTGCTTGTATCTACTTTTGATGTCATTTGTATTTCTGATTTTTTACTTAAATTGTTGTTTATTGTCTCAATTATATCATTTTCATTTTGATTTTCATTGTTTGCCACATATATATTTTGTGTTTTGATATATCTTGTAACCATCATTTCTGCAAGATTAGATTCATAATCTCCAGTCGATTTTATTTCTAATTCTGGATTTTTGCCGTTTAATATATCTTGTCTATAATTTTCTGGTATATAAATTATATAACTTACATCTCTGTAAAATAATGCATCATTAATTGCTTCTTCATCTTTTTTTATTTTGGCAATATTTGAATTTTGTTTTATATAATCAACTAAATTTTTTGTTATTCCTATTTCTTCATCTTCATTTATAATTAGTACATCTGGTTTTGTATCTACAAATTCTGTTCCTGTGCTATTTGCAGACATATTAATTCCGCCAAATATAATTAGCATCATTACATAAGTAATAATTGTTCCTTTATATTTTTTTACAATTTTCCAAAATGTTTTAAATACTGTCATATTTTTGCCTCCTTAGTTCTCTATATGATAATAATATCATTACGGCAGAAAATATTAATAAGCTAATTATATCAAAATAAAATCTATCTAAAGT
>CAYXUA010000119.1:0-4228 GCA_964468015.1 uncultured Clostridium sp.
ATATTAGATGAATTGGAAGAAAAATATTTAATAACAGAAATTATAAAATCTCCTAATTTCATTGAAGGAAAAATATTAAAGAGGCTATTAGAACAAATAAACAAATCAATGATTGAAAATGTTAATAAATACAAATATTTAACAGAAAATTATAAGGAATATATAGAATTATGGATACATGAAATTAAGATACCTATTGCAGCAAGTAAAATGGTAATTGAGAATAATAAAGATACTGTTACAAAAAGCATAGATGAAGAATTAGATAAAGTAGAAAATTATATTGAACAAGCTTTATATTATGCCAGAAGTAATACTGTTGAGAAAGATTATTATATAAAAAAATGTTATTTAAAAGATATAGTAAATGAAAGCATAAAGAAAAATAAAAGCATCTTAATTCAAGAAAAAATTACAATGAATATTCACGATTTGAATATAGAAGTACATACAGACAGCAAGTGGATTGTATTTATATTAAATCAAATTATTCAAAATAGTGTGAAATATAAAAAACAAGAAGGTACTACAGAAATAGAACTTTATGCAAAACAAGGTAAAGATAATGTGATTTTACATATTAAAGACAATGGAATAGGTATTAAAAAAAGTGAAATTAGTAGAATTTTTGAAAAAGGTTTTACTGGAACAAATGGTAGATTACAAAATAAAAAATCAACAGGAATAGGATTATACTTATGTAAAAAGCTATGTGATAAATTAGGAATAGCAATAGAAGTAGAATCCGATGAAAACAATGGAACAGAAATAAAATTAGTATTTCCACAAGATAGTTATATAGGAATGAGATAAAACCTTACAAAAATGTAAGGTTTTTGTAAGGTAAATCAATGGCAACTTTATAAAAAAGTATTTATAATAAAGTTAAAGTAGGAAAGGAGTTTTTATATATGGAAAAAATATTAGAGGTAAAAAACATTGAGAAATATTATGGAAATAAATCCAATCTAACGAAAGCCATTGACAATATTAGTTTTAATGTTAATAAAGGTGAATTTGTTGGGATTATGGGAGCTAGTGGCTCTGGAAAAACAACATTATTAAATTGTATATCTACAATAGATCGAGTAACAGCAGGACACATAATCATCAACGGAGAAGATATTACAAAACTAAAAGGAAACAAATTAAATAAATTTAGGAGAGAAGAATTAGGATTTATTTTTCAAGACTTTAACTTATTAGATACTTTAACTTGTTATGAAAATATTGCACTTGCTTTAACAATTCAAAGAGTAAAACCACAAGAAATTGATAAAAGAATAGCTGAAATTGCAGAGAAACTAGAAATAAAAGAGATCTTAAAGAAATATCCTTATCAAGTATCTGGAGGACAAAAGCAAAGAGTTGCAAGTACAAGAGCAATTATCACATATCCAAAATTAGTTTTAGCAGATGAGCCAACTGGAGCATTAGATAGCAAATCAGCAAGACAATTACTAGAAAATTTTGAATTATTAAATAAAAAAATGAGTGCAACAATTTTAATGGTAACACATGATGCTTTTACAGCTTCTTATGCTAATAGAATTTTATTTATAAAAGATGGAAAAATCTTTAATGAATTAATAAAAGGAAATGATACAAGAAAACAATTTTTTGAAAAAATAATAGAGGTGCAAACACTTCTTGGAGGTGATTTGAACGATGTTATTTAAGTTATCTGTAAAAAATATGAAAAAGAGTTTTAAAGATTATGCTATCTACTTTCTAACATTAGTATTAGGTGTTGCAATATTTTATATGTTTAACTCTTTAGATAGCCAACAAGCAATGTTAGAAGTATCACAATCACAGAGAGAAATTATAAAATTAATGGTAACAATGCTTAGCTTTGTTTCAGTATTTGTTGCAATTATATTGGGATTATTAATTGTATATGCCAATAATTTCTTAATTAACCGAAGGAAAAGAGAGTTTGGAATTTATATGACACTTGGAATGGGAAAAAGACAAATTTCAAGGATAATATTATTTGAAACAATATTAGTAGGTGTATTATCACTAATTGCAGGACTTATAATAGGAATATTTGCTTCACAGTTTATGTCAATATTAGTTGGAAAATTATTTGAAGCAGATATGAGCAAATTTGAATTTGTATTTTCTAAACCAGCTTGCGTAAAAACATGTATTTATTTTGCGGTAATGTATGTTGCAGTAATGTTCTTTAATACATTTACAGTTTCAAAATATAAATTAATTAATTTATTAAATGCGAGTAAGAAAAATGAAACAATAAAAATAAAAAATCCTTTTGTTTCTATATTAGTCTTTTTACTAGCATTAGGAATGTTAGGATATGCCTATTGGAAGGTGACAGGAGGAGTAAATACTCTTTCAACAGCAGATAAATTATTGCCAATAATAATATTTGGAATTGTAGGAACAATTGCAGTATTTTGGTCTTTATCTGGATTTATATTGAAAGTGATTCAATCTAGTAGAAATACATATTTAAAAGATACAAATATGTTTGTCTTAAGACAATTAAATAATAAAATAAACACAACAGTAGTAAGTATGAGTGTAATTTGCTTAATGTTATTTATGACAATAAGTATATTATCATCAAGTTTAGCTTTGCAAAATACAATGAAAAAAGACTTGATAGAGATGACACCAGTTGATATAAATTTATATAAAACAGCTAATCTACCAGAAAAATATTTAAGTTATGGAACTTATGGTAAAGAAATAATAGCGACACCAGAAGCAAGAGAAGATTCAAAATATCCTGTAAGTTATTCATTAAAAAATTGTGGATATGATATGAGCAAATTAAAAGATATTATAGAAATACCAATATATGCGTGTGATGAATGGGCTATGAAAGATAGTTTAGGAAACTATTATAAAGAAGCAAAATTACAATTTTCTAGACTTGCTTATGATACGCCAGAAACTATTGTAAAAATATCTGATTATAATAAAATAGCAAAACAGTATGGACAAGAACAATATACTTTAAATGATGATGAATATATTGTTGTTTGCGATTTTGATGGTATGGAAAACATAAGAAATAGAGCATTAACAGAAGGTGTAAAAATCACATTTACTGGAAAAGAATATCATTCAAAATATAATGAATGTAAAAAAGGTTTTATTACAATGTCAACAAGTCATACAAATACTGGTATCATACTTGTACCAGATAATTGTAATCTAAAAGAAGAATGGAAAGAACAACATTTATTATCAGCTAATTATAATGTAAAAACAGAAGAAGAAAAACAAAAAATAGAAGAAGATTTCACAAATAAGAATTCAAGTCTTATTACACAACTAGAAAATAAAGGAATCAAACTAGATGGAATATCAAAAATTTCACTTGTGGAATCAAGTGTCGGAGTTGCAACAATTGTATTATTTATAGCAATTTATTTAGGTATTATATTTTTAATAGCAAGTTCAGCTATTTTAGCATTAAAACAATTAACAGAAAGCTCTGACAATAGGCAAAGGTATATAATCTTAAGAAAAATCGGTTGCGATGAAAAAATGATTAATCAAGCATTATTTAGACAAATATTCATATTCTTCATGTTGCCACTAATACTTGCAATTGTTCATTCAATATTTGGAATTCAATTTGTAATGACTATGATGTCAGTATTGGCAAGTCCAGAACAATTATTACCATCAGTAACAGCAACTGTAGTAATTATTTCAGTAATATATGGATTATATTTCCTAGCAACTTATTACGGGAGTAAGAACATTATTAAAGAGGAGGAATAGGAAATGGAAGATTTAAAGGAAAAATTATCAATGATAATTGCTGTTATCGTTGCCATAGTAATCTTATGATTAGGATTTTATTTTATGGAGTTTAATAAATCGTAAGCTGCGAGGGAAATTATAGAAAAGATATAACTCCACGAATCGTAGAATTTTGTTATTCTACGATTTAGAGGTTATCATTAAAAGAAAAAAGTGTTATATTTAAAACGAGAGGAGAGAAAAATATGGATCAAATTAAAATAGGTAAATTTATAGCAGAACTTCGCAAAGAAAAAAATATGACACAGCAGCAGCTGGGAGATGAAATAGGAGTAAGTTTTAAAACAATTTCTAAATGGGAAACAGGAAAAGGTATGCCAGATTTATCTTCACTAAAACCTTTAAGCGATTGTTTAGGAATTACAATAAATGAATTATTGAGCGGAGAAAGAATTGAAAAAGAAAAATATATTGATAAATT
>CAYXUA010000120.1:0-4110 GCA_964468015.1 uncultured Clostridium sp.
ATATACAAAAGATGTTTTAAAAAATATAAATAAAAAGACATTTTCAGTAAAGAAGATAATGAAAGAAGCATATTTTGTATCACAAACAAAATTGATAAATGAGTTATTTAAAGAATTACAGAAAAACAAAAAACACATTGCAATAATAGTGGACGAATATGGTGGAACAGCTGGTATTGTAACAATGGAGGACATACTAGAAGAATTAGTTGGAAACATATATGATGAATATGATGAAATAGAGGAAGAGTATGAAACAATAGATAGTAACACTTACAGGATAAATGGAAGTATGCCTATATATGATGTGAATAAATTATTGGAGTCTAGAATTCCAGAGGGAGATTATGATACTTTATCAGGTTTTCTACAGGAAGAATTGGGAAGAATTCCATCAGATGAAGAAACGCCAATAGTAGAAACAGAATGGGTAACTTTCAAAATAGAAAAAACAGAGGATAAACGAATATTATGGGTAAAAGCATGTAAGAATGAGCCAAAAATAGAAGATGAAGACATATAGAGTAGCTGAAAAAAATATATATAATAAAAATAAAATTCGGTCTGCCAGCCCTTTTCGGGGGGGAATACCCGTGAGCTTGGCAGATTGAATTTTATTTTTATTATATATATATCTTTTCGGAGGATCAATATAAAGGAAATAAATTTATTCTAGATATTGTATTTTTCTACAAAATATAATAAAATAATAGACATAATTTGGTTACAAACATACTAAAAGATAAAAATGTGTTGAAAAGTGTAAAAAACTTTTTATATTTAAGATACTTATTATGACAAATATTTTAAAAGATACAAGTTAAAATAGAGGCAATAAAGCAGGGGTGAAAAGTATGTTTCAAAATATTTCAGAGCAGGAAATTGAGGAAGAAAAAAAGGAATATAAAAATAAATATGATTTTAAGCTAATGCTAAAAAATATGTTTACAGTGCCTAATATAATAATGTATATTGTTTCATATATGATATCAACAGTAACTATACTAGATGGTATGACAATATTCCCAATGGCAATATTTGCAGCGGCATGTAGCAATGGTATAGTGGCAGGAATGGTATATGTAATGACATTGCTAGGAACTTTTGTAGGCTTAGGGAAAGAAGCTTTTTTGGGGTATTTAGCAACATCATTATTCTTTATGGTATTAATGCTTTTAGCAAGACCAGGCTATCAAGAGGATACTAAAAATGAAAAGAGATTACTAGGAAAGCATTTAATTTTTTCAGTAATATGTATGCAGGCTATTCAACTATTTACAGGAAGTTATCTAGTGGCAGATTTATTAACAACTGTAATGGAGGCAATTTTAACATATATATTCTATAAGATATTTGTAAATTCAATTCCAGTAATACAAGATATTAGTGCTAAAAAGGCGTTTACTATAGAGGAAGTAATAGGGGCAAGCCTTTTGGTATCTATTGCAATATCTTCATTACATCATATTAATATATATGGCGTAAATGTATCAAATATACTAAGTATATTATTAGTTTTAGTATTAGGCTGGAAAAATGGTGTATTAGTAGGAGCAACAACTGGACTTACAATAGGTGTTGTGCTTGCTATTATAGGAGTTGGAGAAAATAGTTTAATTGCAACATATGCTTTGTCTGGAATGATTGCAGGAATATTAAATAGATTTGGTAGAATAGGTGTAATCGTAGGTTTTGCAATAGGAAGTGGAATTTTAATATATACAACTAGTGCAGATATTCAAACAGGTGTATATATTAAAGAACTTTTAATTGCAGCAATAGGATTATTACTAATGCCTAAGAATATAGAAATAAATATTACAGATATGGTATCAAAAACAAAATTATTACCAGTTACAATGGGAAATATATTATCAGCTGGAAAACAGACAATATACAAGCTAAACAGTGTGTCAGAGGCAATTTCAGAAATGGCAAAAAGTTACCAAGAAGCAGCGGCAACAATTGTTGATGAAGAAACTGATAATATAAAAAGAAACAAAAAAATATTCATAAATGATATGTTAACAAATTTAGAGACAATAAGTGATAATATTCTATATGATGATTTAATAGACGATGAAAATGGAATGCTAGATGAAATCTTTGAAATACTTCTACAAAAAGAAGAGATAACTAGAGAGGAGTTAATAAAAGTATTTGAAAATCATAACAGCTACATAATAGGAGCAGAAGAAGATAATGCTTCTAAAGCCATGGAAAATAGCATATTCCAAATTGTAAAGAACATAAATTATACATATAAAATAAGCAAGATAAATTTCGTATGGCAACAAAAAGCAGTTGCAGAGAAAAAGAATATGTCAGATAAATTAAACATAGTATCAAAGGTAATATCAAATTTAGCAGATGATATGGATTTGAAAGGACAAGAAAAACAAGCTAATTGTGAAGAAATTAGAATACTAGCAAAGCAAAAAGAAATAGATATAGAGAATATAGAGATAAATAAGCAAGCAAATGGAAAAAACTTAATAAAAATAGAAATAGAACAATGCGATAATAATAAAATTGACATATTAGAAAATATATTATCTAAGATATTAAATGACAAAATTATATACATAGGTAAACAGAAAAAACAATTAAATTTCGAATCAGAAGATAAATTTAAATTAGATATAGGTATTTCTAGAACAACAAAAAATAATAGCGAAGTATCAGGAGATACAAACATACAAACTAAATTGAAAGATGGTAAATATTTATTTGCAATAAGTGATGGAATGGGTTCAGGGCAAATTGCGAGAAATAGTAGTAGAAGGGTAATAAACATGTTAGAAAAATTATTAACTTCAGGCTTCGAAAAGGACACGTCGTTAGAACTAGTGAACACAGCGATGACAGCTTCAACAGATGATGATATGTATGCAACTTTAGATGCAATGATTTTAGATATGTATAGCGGAAATGTTGAGTTTATAAAAAATGGAGCATGCCCAACATACATAAAAACAAAAGAAGGAGTGCAATTAATAAAAGAAGCTTCAATTCCAGTAGGGATGAGCAACAGCATAAAATCTGTAACATATGACAAGGACATAGAGAAAGGAGATATAATAGTAATGTGTACAGACGGAATAATAGAATCTGGAGAAGATGGCTGGCTTAAGAATTTATTAAATAGAATACAAACAGAAAATGTACAAAAAATAGCAGACATAATTATAGGAGAAGCAATAGACAATAACTTCGGAACAGCAAAAGATGATATGACTGTAATTGTAACAAGAATAAGATAAATAAAAGGAGTGCTAATACTGCACTCCTTTTTGATGCTATTTTGGTTAGAAAAAAGCATGTCCGCCATAAAAAATTTAACTAAACTTAACAATACAATGTAATTTACTTAAATCTTCACTCTTGATAACAACATAATCACCATCATCTTCGTGATAGTAAAAAGAACTTGTTTTATCTCCAAGTAAAGCTTGTTTTTTATACATGATTTCTACCATACCATAATTCATATTTTCATAAGCTTCTTGTGGTAGACATTCCAAAGCAATGTCTAAATAATTAGTATTATGAACATGATTATTAGTATCAATATCTCTTCTCATAATAGTATAATTATAAGTATTGCAAACTTCTCCACTAGGCTCAGATAATTTAGGAATAGTTTCATCAAAAACGTGTTCATAAATAGGAGAATATGCAGAAACAATCTCTTCAGTAATACGAGTAATAGAATTAGTATTCCTGTTGAATAAGACCCATTTAGAAGTAGCGATAGCAATTAATTCATTTTTATCATTATATACTTTGTAATCACGATAAGAACAAACTTTTTCTGAACCAGCAGACCAAGTTTCAACATGGATTACAGAATCAGATAATGGTCTGTCAAAAATTTTAAGCTTCCAACCTAAAACAAGCCATACAAGACCAGTTTTAGGAACATCTTTCAAACCATAACCAGCAATATCAGAATGTTTACTTCCAGCATCAAGTAAATATCTAAGAAAACCTTTATAAGTTAATTTGTCATACTTATCTACATACTCATAATCAATAACAAAATCTGCTTTACAAATATATCCCAATTCAAAAACCTCTTTTCTATAATCAAAATAATAAATATTATAT
>CAYXUA010000121.1:0-4108 GCA_964468015.1 uncultured Clostridium sp.
CTATATTTTCTTAAAATTTTCTTTCTATTTTTTCCCCAGATTATTTAACTCATATTTAGCAAAATAACTCTATTTAATTTCCTTTTTTTAGCAACTTTTTATTTTCTTTTTAATTTATTTCGTATTAAAAAAATTTTTCTATTTGAGTTTTACTTAATGTAGTCACTTTCTCTATACCTTTATTTTTTACTTAATTATATATGTACCATCTTTTTGTTGCTCCAACTCAACATCCGACTTCAAACAAACTAGCGGACGAAATCCTGCATAATTATAGTTATAGTTGCATGTACTTAGGAGTTCTGAAAACACAACCATTACACCACTAGTGTTTTGAGCAGATGGGGCAGCAAGCCACATCGCATAGTTTTTACTACTATCATTGATTACATAAGTACTATCACTTGTATTTAAGCCTCCTATAGCATATGAACTATTGGTCCCTCCTGTTCCTACTGTATATCCTGTACTATTATGTGCATATCCTATGTTTAGACTCGGATACTTTTGATTATATGATGTTACAAACATATCTAAGGTTGGTCCACCGATTGCATAATCTGCATATGCGCTATTTTTATATACACTCCATATATTTGTATCTAGCATATACGCCACTGCTTTTATGTTATTATTGGTGCTTGTTTTATTATCACTTACATAACTTATCCATTTTTTCACTCTTGAATCCATTATGCTTGTATCTAGTATACTAGCTGAACCACTATAATCACTTATTACATTATTAAATGACAATCTATAATCAGCACTATTTTTATATATTGTACTTCCTCCTCTTCCATTTGGAGCATAGTTATATGCAATATAATCATCTGCTATTAAATATATATTACTACTGTCTGCATAAAAGATTTTCCATGCATCTACAGCTGCACTGTTGGTGCATGTATAGTTCGTTACTACTCCTCCATAATATTCACTTGGGTTACTTGCTATCTCCGTTGATGTTATTACTGAGCTTTCTACTATTATTGTTTTTGCTGCGCTTGCTACCGCCCCTGTTTCTTTAGTTACTGTACATACTATGGTATATGTTCCAGCTTCTAATATATTCGTATTGCTTATTGCACTTCCGTTTACAGTATATGTTACACTTGTTATTCCAGCTATTCCATTTGCTTCGTAAGTAAAGTAGCTACTTACTTCATGGCTGTCTCCTTCAGTTACTGTTTTCCATTCTCCCTCATCTATTCTTATTTCTTTCATCCCTTTGCTACTTCCGCTTGGCCATGCCACTGTTACTACTACACTTCCTTTGGTTGGAGTTGTTGGTTCTATTGATATTTCTATTGTTCCTTCTAGGATATTCGTTATTGTTATTTCCTTACTTTCTGTTGTTCCGTTATTGTTTGTTATTTTAAATATGTATGTTCCATTTGCTGTTACCTCATATGTTTCACTTATTTCTGTTGTTCCATTACTGTATGTTTTGTCTATTCCGTCTGCCGATGTATAACATTTTATTCCGCTATCTGCTTTTGCTACTAAGCTTACTGTTACTTTACTTGCTATTCCTGTTGTATCTTGACTTAAGTTTATTGTTATCTCTGGTTTTTCTATTTCTCCTTTGCCTATATATGTTACTTCCCAATCTCCATTTGCTTTTTCTTTTATCTCATATACATATCCATCTGGTTGCGTTTTTACTTGTCCATTATTGGGGTTGTTATCTCCGGCATTTATTATTTTCTCCTTTTCTAATTGCTCTATTATTTCCTCTATGTCTATTTCCTTATCACTACTTATTATTCTATTAGCTATGGCTATCTCTATTTCTGTTTTCTTAGCAGCTATTTTGCTTTGATTTACTGCTGTTTCTGTATTTTCTATTATATTTCCGTCCTTAGAACTGCTTATCACTACTCCTGTTAATATTAGCAATATTACTATCGTAATTGTCAATGCTAGCAGTGTTATTCCTTTTTGTTTTTCCATTTTTTTCTCCTTTTTACTTTATTTTTTGGCACTAAAATAAGACATATTGAGCTTAGGGTTTATTTTTCCTAAACTTCCAATATGTCTTATTTATATATTCATCCTCATTATTTTCTTTAATAGATTACCTGTGTGTGTGTGTATATACAGCCGCAAGGCTTTCGTGCTTTTCGTTCATTTTTTCCTCCGTTTTTACTTTTTATTTTATGAATATATTATATACCATATTCTTCTATCTTTGCAACATTTTTTGTTTTCTTGCATTCCAAGATAATTTATTTATACTTATTTTATTAAGGAGGTTGCATTATAAATCGGACAGAATCTTGCTTGACTTCCTCTTGTATAAGTAATAATAGATTTAATTTTAATATTTTCAAGTTTTCCAAATAATAATTCCATTGATTTATCATAAAATGAAAGAATTTGGGAATGTTTAACAAAATTTCAATTATTTTTAAAACAAGTATTGACAAGTTTCATTTTTTAGTAGTATAATAAGTCTTGTCAGTTAATTAACGCAGATGTGGCGAAACTGGCAGACGCACAGGACTTAAAATCCTGCGGGACTTAAACTCCCGTGCCGGTTCGATTCCGGCCATCTGCACCAAGAGCGAGTAAGAAAGTAGTGATTTTCTTATTCGCTTTTTTTATGTGTAAAAATGTTGTTTTTCTAATCAACTTTATTTTTTATAATCATACCATGAGTTTTTTCTGGACTTTCTATACTATCCATGTTATAATCTTTATGTTAACTTTTATCAACTCCTTTTGGAGACTACATATACAAAAATAATACAGCACAATAATTATTGGAGGGAGAATGCTATGGAAGAAAACAGATTACGAAACGCAATGAGATTTTATCTTTTAGCTACTCAATTAAAATATAAAATTCGTAGTGGTTGGGATAAGTCTCATTGGAATATTAGCAATGAACGAATTGAAAGTATTGCAGAGCATGTATATGGTACTTGCATTTTAGCAATAAGTTTGGATTCTGAATTTAAATGTAATATTAATCTGAGTAAAGTCTTAAAAATGTTAATAGTACATGAATTAGGTGAAGTTGTTATTGGTGATATTACTCCTTTTGACAATGTTTCTCCTGAAGAAAAATTAAAACTTGAACATGAAGCAATTGTCAATGTTATAGGTGATTTACTAAAAAAAGAGGAAATAATTTCACTACTTTTGGAATTCGACGAGAACAAATCAAAAGAAGCTATTTTCGCCCATCATTGCGATAAATTAGAGGCAGATATTCAGTCTAAAGTATATCAAGATATGGGTTGCCACAATTCTTTAGATAATCAAGAAAATAATGTAGTATTTAAAAATCCCAAAATCCAACAACTATTGGATGATGGTGCTAAAACAGCTTTTGATATTTGGTATGAATGGGATAAGTCTTTGTATAATGATGATATCATTTTTTCTAGAATGCTGGATTATGCTAAAAATACTGATACGAGACTTGGTATTAAACCTTAATACTTCCACGTAGCTAGTTATTCAAATAGAATAATGACACAAAATGCTGAGGATACACTCCTCAGCATTTTATTAGTTTTTTACTCTAAAAACACCTCTTCTATACTTCTTCCTAATCCCTTAGCAATATCCTTCATTACTTCATAAGATGGATTTTTTCTTGTTCCATTTTCTAAATGATAGATGTATACAGTTGATATTTTAGATAATTCTGACAGCTGTTGTATTGTCATCCCTTTTTCTTGCCTTATTTTTCTTATGTTATTGCTCATTTTCATTCCTCCTTTTGTCGGCTTTTTACTTCTTGTCATTTTACTTCATTTTGCCTGACGGAATAATTATATAATTTTTAAATGAGTTACGCAAGTGGAATATCTAAGATAAAATATACACATACTAATTAGGAGGTATGCTATATGTTACAATTAAATGTATTAGAACTTTTAAAGAAAAAAGGGAAAACTAAATATTGGCTTTTCAATCAGTTAGAAATGAGTTATACTAATTTTAATAATATCGTTTCTAATAAGACTAGGTCTATTAAGTATGATAATATAGAAAAATTTTGTAATATTTTAGAATGTGAACCTAATGATTTATTTAAAAAGGTATAGTAGTATTTAAAAGTATAATTTATAGTTTTAAATATTACTATGGT
>CAYXUA010000122.1:0-4103 GCA_964468015.1 uncultured Clostridium sp.
ATTCAAACTATATATTTTTCAAAAAAGTGTGACATATGTTTGACTAACCTACACAAAATTAAATAGCATAATAAAAATCCAATATTGCAATTCCAAATAATGTATGTTAAAATATAAACTTAAACACATTGCGAAAGCAATTTTATATAAATCCAAGAAAATAAATATTTTAAGGAGGAAAAACAAATGAACAAACAAATTGGAAGAATTTCTAATTACAGAGAAACAGAAAAACGGATCAATGAATTAGAAACTAAACTAGCAGATGAGAAGAAAACGCTAACTAGTAAAAGACAAGAATGCAATCACAATATATTAGTCCTTTTAGATTATAGAAGATTGTCAACTGGCTGGGATAACATGAAAGAAGTTCCATTCTACAAATGTTTATTTTGCGGTCAGGAATTTGTAACACAAGGCCCTGTGTTATTAGAACTAGCGAAAAACAGCAGAATAGAACGAGAATATGAGAACCTGAATCTCATTATAGATGCAACACAATATGGAACTCCACAAATGGACCACGAAGATAAGATGGTAGAAATAGAACAAATATACAGAGCTACCATACAAGAAAACAAGAACAAAACGGCTGAGGAACTACTAAAAATCTTCTTAAACAAATATAAACAAGATTGCAACCTCATTAAGCAAACTTCCAATAAGTAAACCAAAAGCAGAGTTACTACTCTGCTTTTTTATATTGTAAAGATTAAAGAACTGCCCCAAGAACCAAAATACCAATATTATCACGATAAATCTCATTAAACTGAGAAATAGACAAAGGGTTCTCTCCAATGCCAGCTTCAATAGTATAACCAGGCCTATTATAATTCTGGACAAACCAATCCTTATAACCAGCAAAACTAGAAGCATAAGGGACATCGGCAACTCTATAACCACTGGTCTCAGCAAAAGCATTTGCAATTTCAAAAGCCCTAGGAGGATCATAATTCAAAAATTGCCAATAAATCTCTTTACCTTGGGTATGATAAGCAATAACCAATCTAAAATTATGTGATAAAGTAAAATTATAAACAGCCAAAGCCTCAGGTTCAGTCAAAGGACCGAAGACCAACATAATCACGAGGAGCAGACATATTAAAACCTTGAGCAAACTTAATCTGTCTAGCCCTTTCCCACCCTGCAGGGAACTGTAAATTTAAATCCACACCATTCAAATTTGCTTTCCAACCAGAAGGAAAAGGAATATCAGGAAAATTACTAGCGATTCGTCTAGCTTTCAAATAAGCAGCAGAATCAGTAGTTATGTAGCCAGTAACTAAATTAACTCCATCAGGATTAACCATAGGAACAATATAAATTGAAACTGAATCAAACAACTTTCTAGCATTAAAACCATAAATAGTACCATCAGAACGAATAGCAGAACAATAATTTTCAATAAACTTCATAAGAACAACAGAAGTAATCCACTCATTAGCATGAAAAGAAGCATTATAAAAAACTTCTTTTTGACCATTACCAATCTTAACAAAAGGAATCTCTTCACCAAGAACACTAGTGCCAATAGAGCCAGTTATAACAAAAGGGTAAACTACTTTTAGAGCACGGAGATTAATCTTCAAAACTTCAGAAGTATAGCTAATATCAGTAGGAACAATCTCTCCAGAAGGGACAACAATAACCTGACCTGGATAAATCACAGACAAATCCTTATTAGGATTGGCTAAAATAATATTATTAACAGAAGAAGAAAAACTTTGAGCAATCTTAAACAAAGTATCATTAGGTCTAACACGATAAATAGCATAACCATTAATAAAAGGGAATAGAGCATCCCAAGTATTAGGGCCAACAATACCGTCTGTTTTAATCCCAAAATAAGATTGAAGGCGCTTAACAGCATCTAAAGTACTAGGACCAAAAATCCCATCCACAGCTCCAACACGAAAATTAGCCCTATTTAAAGCATTCTGCAAAAATTCAACTACAGGACCTCTATCTCCTAAAGATAAAATCAACATAAAACTTACCTCCATATACCATTTATAAAGAATATGAGGAAAAATAAAAAAATGTTACAAAACAAAAAATCACGCAAATGCGTGATTTTTTTGGTGCACCATCGCGGGATCGAACCGCGGACCTTCTGATTAAGAGTCAGCTGCTCTACCAGCTGAGCTAATGGTGCATTGCTTAACGAAAATAATTATAATACCAAAGAGCGAATTTGTCAATAGTTTATAGTAATAAGAACTAAAATAAAAACATACAATTAAAAAAGAAAAGAGGTAATATGTTAAACAAATTATGGCCAATATTTCTAATAATATCAATAATATACGCTATATTTAGCGGGAAAATAGAAGACTTAAACAATTCTCTATTTGCATCAGCAGACAGCGCAGTGCAGCTGACAATAACATTATTTGGAACACTATGTTTCTGGAATGGAATAATGCAAATAGCAATGAAAAGCAGTTTAGTAGACACAATCTGTAAAATTCTAAACCCACTAATAAAAATCCTATTTCCAGACGTGAAAAAAGGAGACAAAATCCACAAAGAAATATCCATGAACATGATAGCAAATATGCTAGGACTAGGAAATGCCGCAACACCACTAGGACTAAAAGCAATGAAAAGCATGCAAGAAGTAAATCCAGAAAAAGATCGACTTAGTAACTCAATGGCAATGTTCATAATAATAAACACCGCATCAATCCAAATAATTCCAACAACAGTAATAGCAATAAGAAACTCCTTAAACTCAAGTGAACCAAGCAGCATAATAGTACCAGTATGGCTAGTGACCATAATAGCAGCAGTTACAGCCGTACTAGTAGGAAAAATATTAATAAAGCTAGGAAAGTAGGTATAAAATGGAGATAGTACATTACATATCAATAGTATCAATTCCAACGATAATACTAATAATAACTGTAAATGGAATATTAGAAAAACAAAACATATTTGACACATTTTTAGAAGGAGCCAAAGAAGGAATAGAAATAATAATAGGCATATTCCCAACACTAATAGGACTATTTGTAGCAATAGGAGCACTTAGAACATCAGGAGTATTAGACTTAGTAATAAACATACTAGAACCAGTAACAAATGCAGTAAACATACCAAAAGAAATAATGCCATTATCAATACTAAGACCAATATCAGGAAGTGCTTCAACAGCAATAGCAGTAGATATAATGCAAACTTATGGCGTAGACTCATTAATAGGAAAAATAGCATCAACAATAATGGGCTCAACAGAAACAACAATATACACAATAGCAATATATTCAGGAATAGTAAAAATAAAGAAAACAAGGTTCGTTTTGCTAGCAGGCTTAGCAGGAGACATCATTGGAACCTTTGCGTCTGTTGAAATTTGGCGAATTTTGTCGTAAAGTTTTTCTTGACAATAAACAAAAACAGTAGTAAAATAAGACTATCAAATTTATTTCAAAACAACTGTGTAAAACATAAAAAGTAATTATCTTATATTAATTTAAATCGAAGATATCAAAAAATAATTCGAAAATTACCAAACAAACTAAATAATTAAATATATAAGAGCTGAAGCTATTAGTATGCCTTAAAATTATACTAATAGAAAAAAAGTGGTATAAAAATACAACTCTATTAAACAATGTTATTAAATTTGTAGAGGCGTAATTATAAACCCAAAAATAATTACAAAACTACAGCCTCTACAAGCCCCCAAATAAAAGGCGCAAGCCTATATAAATTTTCAAATTTCTACCCAATGCCAGGGAATATATTCCCTGGTTTTGTTCTATAAAAAAACTTGACAAAAAGGCACAAATCATTTAATATATATATGCCGTCCTGCTACGGTAGGAAGGAGGAATACAATGAATTCATATGATTTGATTTGGATTTTAGTTCAAAATCTTTTGGAAGATAAAGAATTAAATAAAAAAGAAGACTAGAAATGGTCAAATAGAGATGTTTGTCGCACATCTCTATTTTTATTAATAAAAAGATACTGAACTATGTCGCTAGTCCAGTATCGAATACTTTAAATTCATATGATTAAGTTAACTTGAATATAGTATACTACTTTTTTTATTATATGTCAAATTAATTTTGTTATTCATAGATAATAGTTCTAC
>CAYXUA010000123.1:0-3979 GCA_964468015.1 uncultured Clostridium sp.
GTATTATTGTGAATTATAGAGAAATATTATTTATAATATATGATAAAGTAAAAAAACATATAAAAATAAAATGGAGGTAAACAAAAGTGGATACAAAAGGTAAAAGAATGGCTGAAGATTCAAGAAAAATAAAAAAAGATAAGGGGAACAAGAAAAATACGAGTCGCCTAAAAAAAGTAGTAATAATATCATTATCCGTACTATTAATATTTGCAATAATATTTGGAATATTGCTATATATTGCATCAAGTACACTAGGAAAGATAGGTTTTGAAGGACTTGATGAAAGCCAATTAGGTTTAAATGATGATTTATACAATGAAGTATCTAGCAATATAAGTAAACAAGAATTCAACAGTATAAAAAACATAGCTTTATTTGGGATTGATGGAGGAAGAAGTGATACAATAATAATAGCTTCTATAAATCAAACAGACCATACAATAAAATTAATTAGCATACCAAGAGATACATATGTGTCAGTAGAAGGACATGGCAAGACTAAAATAAATCATGCTTACGCATATGGAAAAGAACAGTTGGCATTAAAAACAATTAATTCAAACTTTGGATTAAATATATCGGAATATGTAACAATTAATTTTAAAGGGCTTATAAATATAATAAATAAACTAGGTGGAATAGAGCTAGAAATAACAAAAGCTGAAATGGAGTATATAAATAAATATGTAAGTGAGTCATATCAATTGACTGGAAAAAAAGTACAAACTTTATCAAGTTATGGCAAAGTAACTCTAACTGGAGAACAAGCTTTAACTCATGCAAGAAACAGAACAATAGGAAATGATTTTTATCGTGAAGAGCGTCAAAGAGATGTTATAACTGCTGTTATGAATAAAGTGTCAACAATGAGCCTAACAAAAATTTTGGGGTTAAGTGATAGTATTTTATCAGAGGTAAAAACTAACTTAGACATAAATGAATCTATAGGAATTTTAACAAGTGCATTAAGTAATAGCAGTGAATATATGAATAGTGTAACCTCAAAACAAATCCCATCAGAAGAAGCTGGAAATGGAAGCGGAAAGGGACAAAAGATATCCGGAATTTACTATTTTGTAACAGACCTAGAAGAAGCAAAAACAGCTTTCAAAAATGCAATATATGGAGAATAATAAAAGGGGTAAATAAATTGAAGTTAAAGAACATAGGACTACATTTTTATACAATAACAAAACATAGATGGATAGTATTCAAACTAAGCATAAGAGCAGGAATACCTTGGAGAGGTCTAGTTCATGACCTATCCAAGTATTCATGGACAGAATTTTGGGAGGGAGTAAAGTACTTTCAAGGAGATAGAAGCCCAATATTTGCATGTGTTGAGGACAAAGGGTATTCAGAAGCTCGTTTGCATCATAGAGGAAGAAATAAGCATCATCCTCAATACTGGTATGATGAGTTTGCCAAAATAAAAGAGCCTATTATGCCATATAAATATGTTGCAGAAATGATTTGTGACCAATTAGCAGCATCTAAAACATATGAAGGTAAAAAGTGGAATAATGAGTCTATTTCTAGATATTGGAATAAAGTTGAAGAAAATGTCCATTTAAATCCTAGGTTAAAAGATATGCTTAGAGAGATATATGAAAGAATAGGAAAAGATGGAATTAATAAAGTAATCACATCAAAAAATTTAAAAGAAGCATATTATAGACATGTAAGTGAGGAAAAGAAAAATGAATATAAATAAATGTGATATATGTCCTCATAATTGTAAAATAAATAGAGAAAACAAAACAGGAAAATGCAAAGGAAAAGATAAGCCTAAATTAGCCTTATCTTCTTTGCATTTTTTTGAAGAACCGTGCATAAGTGGAAAAGAAGGTTCTGGTACAGTGTTTTTCTCAAACTGTAATTTGAAATGTGTATATTGTCAAAATTATCAAATTTCTAATGAGGGATTTGGAGTCGAAATAAGTATAGAAAGGTTAGCAGAAATCTTTTTAGAGCAGCAAGAAAACAATGCTAATAATATTAATTTAGTAAGTCCAACTATATATGCATACCAAATAAAACAAGCAATAATACTTGCAAAGAAAAATGGATTACATATTCCGATAATATATAATTCAAGCGGATACGAGAAAGTAGAAACTTTAAAGGAGCTAGAGGGATACATAGATGTATATTTACCAGACTTTAAATATTCAAATAATAAGCTAGGGCAAAAATATTCTGGAGTGAAAGATTATTATGATATTTGCTTACCTGCATTAAAGGAAATGTATAGACAAGTTGGAGCCCCTAAACTAAATGAAAATGGAATAATAGAAAGGGGAATGATAATTAGACATTTAGTATTGCCTAATAATATAGAAAATACGAAAAAAGTAATAAAAGATATTAAAGAAAATTTTCCAAATGATGTGTATATAAGTATAATGGCACAGTATTTTCCATCAGGAGAGGCGAAGAATATACCGGAGTTAAATCGAAAATTATCTGAGCAAGAGTATAAAGAAATAGAAGAATATATATATGAGCAAGATATTGAAAATGGCTATATGCAAGAGCTTGGAGAGCATGAGGAAGAATATGTGCCAATATTTGATTTAAGAGGAGTAAAATTTAATAAAGATATATAACTACAGATAATATTATAAAAAGGGAATGTGATTATAATGAAAAAAATAATGTTAGTATTTGGAACAAGACCAGAGGCTATCAAGATGTGTCCATTGGTAAAAGAGTTAAAAACAAGAGGAAATGTCCAAACTATAGTATGTGTAACAGGTCAGCATAAGGAAATGTTAAATCAAGTTCTAGAGTGTTTTGAAGTTGTGCCAGATTATAATTTGAGTATTATGCAAGATAAACAAACATTATTTGACATAACAGTTAATATAATGGAAAAAATAAAGCCAGTATTAGAAAAAGAGCAGCCAGATGTTATTTTAGTACATGGAGATACAACTACTTCGTTTGTATCATCACTTTGCGCATTTTATATGCAAATACCAGTAGGGCATGTGGAAGCCGGTTTACGAACATATAATATATATTCTCCATATCCAGAAGAGTTTAACAGACAAGCAACTAGTATAATAGCGAAGTATCATTTTGCACCGACAGAGCTTTCAAAACAGAATTTGATACATGAAGGAAAAAAGGGAGAAAGCATATATGTTACAGGGAATACAGCTATAGATGCTTTGAATACAACAGTAAAGAAAGAATACTCTCATCCAATTTTAGAATGGGTGGGGAATAATGAACTAATAATGCTAACGGCACATAGAAGAGAAAACTTAGGACAACCATTAGAGAATATGTTTACTGCTATAAAGAGAATAGTAGAAGAAAATGATAATGTAAGAGTAGTTTATCCAGTACATAAAAATCCTAAAGTGCAAGAAATTGCGCAAAAGATACTAGGAGATAATGAAAAAATAAAACTAATAGAACCATTAGATGTATTGGATTTTCATAATTTTCTGGCTAAATCGTATATTATATTAACTGATAGTGGAGGAATACAAGAAGAGGCTCCATCATTGGGAAAACCAGTGTTAGTAATGAGAGACACTACTGAAAGGCCAGAAGGAATAAAAGCAGGAACATTAAAATTAGTAGGTACAGATACAGAGATAATTTATGGAGAGATAAAAAAACTATTGAATGATAAAGAAGAGTATAACAAGATGAGCAAAGCATCAAATCCATATGGTGATGGATTTGCTAGTAAGAGAATTGCAGATATCTTATGTGAATAATGTAAAATAGAATTGGCAAAAGATAAACGGTATGAATTATTTCATGCCGTTTTATCTTTATTTAATGAATAATAAGTATAAGCTATCAAAATAGCTGTACACATAATTGTAGGATAAGCATATCTAGTTTCAGCGCTTATATTTGAAATGATAAGTGATGCTATGTTTAAAAGGACTGGAAGAAAAGCTAGTAATTCCATATATTTATTCTTTCTAATTAGAAGAATAATACATATTAT
>CAYXUA010000124.1:0-3968 GCA_964468015.1 uncultured Clostridium sp.
TTATTATATTATATATTACTCTAGCCATGTATTTATTAGAACTCATTATTCTTATTTATCTATCTAAAGTTAACTTAATTTTACTCCATTTTTTTATTTGCTCCTAAGGAATTTCTTCTGAAGCTTGCTCCACAATTTCTGCCCCTGTAGTTTAATAGTCATGCTATGCCTAAATTTCCACTTCAATTTTACTTCCTTTTACAACTTTTATTCCGTGGTTTTGGGAGTTGTTCTTTTATTTCCATTTCACTAATATCTTCTTCTGCTTCTATTTTTAGTTCTAATTCTAGCCCCAATTCTTTTAATTTTTTCTTAGCATCACTTACTGTTTCTCCTCTTAACTCTGGTACTTCTACTTCTTCTATTACATCTTCTTCACTTTCATTATCTTTTTTTACTTCCAAGTATTCTAGAACATCTGTTAATACTTGCGAACCTACTGGAGCTGCAACACCACCTCCTTGGTGTCCTCCTTCTCCTGTTGGATTATATAATGTTATTAATACAACTACTTCTGGGTCTGATATTGGTGCCACTCCAATAAATGAGGTTACATATTTATTAGTATTTACCCCGTCTTCTGAAGTTCCTGTTTTTCCTCCTACTAGATAACCTTTTACTTGAGCATTTTTTCCTGTTCCCTGACTTACTACTGATTCCATCATGCTTAATACACTATTTGCTGTATCCTCTGAAATCACTCTACCTTTTTCTTTTACTTCGTATTCTGTTATTTCACCTGTTTGTGGATTTATACTTTGCTTTACTAATCTTGGTGCTACCAATACCCCTTTGTTAGCTATTGCACTAACTGCTGTTATCAGTTGAATTGGTGTTACTTTAAATCTTTGACCAAATGAAATTGTTGCTAATTCTACTGGACCCACTTTCTCTTCTTTTAAGAATATGCTATTTGCCTCTCCTGGTAAAGTTATTCCGGTTTTTTCTAGAAAACCAAATCGTTCTAAATATTCATAATATTTCTCTTTCCCTATTTTTTGCCCTAGACCAATAAAAACTGGATTACAAGAATTCATAAGTGCAGTCCTTAAGCTTTCTGAACCATGCGGTCTATAATATCTCCAACATTTTATTTTCACTCCTGCTACTTCTATGTAACCAACACAACAAAATTCTCCTTCTTTATCTGTTGTTGTTATTCCTTCTTCTAGCGCTGCTGAAGCTGTTATTAATTTAAATGTAGAACCGGGTTCATAACTATCTGCTATTGCTTTATTTCTCCACATTTGTTGTAAACTAGAAGTTCTGTCGCTTTTACTCATTGTATCCCATGCACTTTTTAGCTCTTCTGAATTTATTTCATACGGACTATTTAAATCATAGGACGGATATGTAGCCATAGCCAAAATATCTCCAGTTTTAGGGTTCATTACAATTATATTTCCTCCATCTGTACACTCGTTGTCGATACATGCTTCTTTCAAGTACTTTTCAACTATTGATTGTATGGACATATCTATTGATAAAATTAAATCCTCTCCGTCTTGTGCCTCTATGTATTCTTCTCCTTCTCCTCCTATTTCTCCACCTTTTGCATCTGTTATTTTACTTATGCTTCCTTTGCTTCCTCTTAGAATTTCATCAAACTTTGATTCTATACCATCTAGTCCCTGATTATCACTTCCACAGAATCCAATTACATGTGCAGCTAGTGTTCCATATGGATAATATCTTTTTGTATCTTCATCTATGTTTACTCCTGTCGTTATCTCATTCTCTTTTATCCATACTCTTAATTCATCTGTTTTTTCTTTATCACATTTTGTTACAATTGTTTCTATGGAACTCTTTTTGTTTATTTTCTTTAATACTGTTTTATACTCTAGCTCAAATATATCGCAAAAAGCTTGTGCCAGCATTTCTTTTTTATCTTTTGGTATGTTTACTGGATTTATTGTTACTGTTTCAACAGTTGCACTAGTTGCTAATATATTTTTTCCTGTGCTATCGTATATGGTTCCTCTTTTAGGATTTATTTTTCTGTCTAGCGTTTGTTGTTCATACGCCCCCCATTTTAGTTCATTTCCTTTTATTAATTGTAAATATGAAATTCTTATTGTAAGTGCTAGTAATATTATTGCTGTTACTATAAGAATATATAACATCTTTTTTTTCATTTTTATATTAGATGAAATCATTTGGCCTCCTTATTTTCGTTACGAATATTCCTTACCTTTATACTTTTATGTACTATTTTTATCTTTTGGTGAATAGCAAAAAGAAAGCATCTAATAAATATTATTAAATGCTTTCTTTTTTTATTCTATTTCTTAATCGTTTTAAAATATATTCATGATATATTCTATTATTTTTTCAAAGATATTTTGTGTTTCTTCTATTTTTATTTCCTCTGCGGCACCTTCTACATGGTCTTTTTTAGGTAATGCAACATATTTTGTTTGACTACTTGTTGCCTTTTGCATTCCTAATTGCTCTTTTGCAATTTGCTCTAAATCACTCAAATTCAAATTATTCTCTATAGCCACTTCTAATTGTTCATTTTCTTTTTGTAATAATGCATATTGCTCTTGTGTTTCTTTTAATTCTGAAAAACTTTCATTTATTTGCGAATTTCTATAGCTTATTGCAAATAGAATTGAGAAACCTATTAGTAAATATACAAAGTATTTTAATTTCTTATGTTGTTTTACCTTTACCTGTTTTTTATTTTTTTGTGCGGCCTGAGTTTTTTTGCTTATAGTTGTTGATTTCTTTTTTTGAACTGGCTTCTTTTTTTCATAGGGAATATAGTCCGGCTTTACTTTTCTTGGACTTGTTTCATACATATATCTTGTATTATAATTTCTTGCGCCAGGCATTCTATTCCCTCCTTTGTTTTATATTCTTTCGAAAATTCTTAATTTTGCACTCCTACTTCTACTGTTCTCTTCTGTTTCTTTTTCTGTTGGTAATATTGGTTTTTTTGTTATTATTTTTCCTAGTACCTCTTTGTTACATACACAATATGGTAACTCCTTTGGGCATGTACATTTTCCTAGTGCATCTGTGTATGCAATCTTTACTGCTCTATCTTCTAGCGAGTGGAAAGTTATAATGCATAATCTTCCTCCTGGATTAAGAGCTTTTATTGAATTTATTACTGTATCATATAATGGTTGTATTTCATTATTTACTTCTATTCTTATTGCTTGGAAAGTTCTTTTAGCGGGATGCCCTTCCTTATTTTTTGCAAATTGAGGAATTGCTTTTTCTATTATTTCTACTAGCTCTTTTGTTGTTTCTATTTTGTTTTTATTTCTTTCTTCACAGATTTTTCTAGCAATTTGTCTTGAAAATTTTTCTTCTCCATATTCATATATGATTTTTGCTAGTTCTTCCTCTTTATATGTATTTACAACTTGCTCTGCTGTTAAGGTTTGCGTTTTATCCATCCTCATGTCTAGCTTTGCTTCTTTCATGTAGCTAAAGCCTCTACTTGCCTCATCTATTTGATATGAAGAAACTCCTAAGTCTAATAAGATTCCATCTACGCCATTTATCCCATTTTCATCTAGTATTTTTTTTATATTGTCATGATTATCATGAATATACTTTATATTACTAAATTCTTTTAATCTACCTTTCGCTACTTGCAAGGCCTCTTCATCTCTGTCTATTCCTATAAGCATTCCTGTGTTTGATAGTTTTTTAGCAATCTCTGTACTATGTCCTGCACCACCTAATGTGCCATCTACATATATTTTGTTTTTTCTTATGTTTAAGCCATCTATACATTCTTGTAATAAAACTGATTTATGTTTAAATTCCATATTTATTCCACTTTCATTTAGGGTAATAGCATAAACAGTTGGTAGGATTAATATACCAACTGTCTATACTGTGCAGTTTAAAATTCTTTTGTATTTTCCAGCTTTTATCTTCTGTGTTTTTGTGTTCTTTTGTGATATATATAATTTTACTTTTGTAAATTATACTCTATTATCTTA
>CAYXUA010000125.1:0-3875 GCA_964468015.1 uncultured Clostridium sp.
CTTTTTATTTTCTTTAATAGATTAACTGTGTGTGTGTGTGTGTACAGCCGCAAGGGTTCTAGCGATTGTTTTTTTCATTCTTGGTTCTCCTTTGTTTTTTCTTTATCTTGATATTCTTATTATATCTTATGTTAGTGCTTTTGGCAATATCTTTGTCGACAATTATAGTTTCATGCTCAATTTTACTTTCTGTCTTTCCCTGTCTATGCCAATTACTTTTACTTTTACGATATCTCCTACTGATACTACTTCTGCTGGATTTTTTATATATCTATCTGACATTTCTGATATGTGTACTAGTCCATCGTGTTTTACTCCTATATCTACAAATGCCCCAAAGTCTATTACATTTCTTACTGTTCCAGTTAGTTCCATTCCTTCTTGTAGGTCTTCGAATTTTAGTACATCTGAACGCAGAATTGGTTTTGGCATATCTTCTCTTGGGTCTCTTCCTGGTTTTGATATTTCTGATATTATGTCTTTTAGGGTTAGTTCTCCTACTTCTAGTTCTTCTGATAATTCTTTGGTGTTTATTGTTTTTAATTTTTCTTTTATTTCTTCTAGTTTTTTCTTATCCTTTATGTCTTTTTTGTCATACCCTATTTTTTCTAACAATTTTTCTGCCGCTTCATAGCTTTCTGGGTGTACTGCTGTTATTTCTAATGGGTTTGTTCCATCTAGTATTCTTATAAAACCTGCGCATTGTTCGAAAGCTACTTTTCCTAGCTTTGGTACTTTTAATAGTTCTTTTCTTGATTTTAGTTTTCCATTTTCATCTCTATATTTCACTATGTTCTTAGCTATTGTATTGTTTACACCTGCTACATATGATAATAGTGATGGTGTGGCTGTGTTTACATCTACTCCTACTGAGTTTACGGCGTCTTCTACTACTCCTGCTAGGCTTTCACTTAGTCTTTTTTGGTTTACATCATGTTGGTATTGCCCTACACCTATGGCTTTGGGGTCTATTTTTACTAGTTCTGCAAGTGGGTCTTGTAACCTTCTAGCTATTGATATTGCTCCTCTTAGTGATACATTTATATCTGGATATTCTTCTGTAGCTAGCTTTGATGCTGAGTATACTGAGGCTCCTGCTTCACTTACTATTGCATAGTGTACTTTTTTTTCTATTTCTTTTAATGTGTCTGCTACAAATATTTCTGATTCTCTTGATGCTGTTCCATTTCCTATTGCTATCATATTTACATCATATTTGTTTATTAATTCTATTAGTTTTTTTCTTGCTCCTATTACATCATTTTGTGGTTCTGTTGGGTATATTGTTGCTGTGTCTAGTAGTTTTCCTGTGCTATCTATTACTGCTATTTTGCAGCCTGTTCTATATGCAGGGTCAAAGCCTATTACATTTATTTCTTTTATTGGTGGCTGTAACAATAGTTGCTTTGCATTTTGGCCAAATACTTTTATAGCCTTTTCTTCTGCTTTTTCTGTTAGGTCTGCTCTTATTTCTCTTTCTATTGATGGTTCTATTAGCCTTGAATATGCGTCTTCTATTGCTCTTTCTAGTAGTGGTTTATATTGGCTATTGTTGTCTTTTATAATATCTTTTTTTATGAAGTATAATATCTTTTCTTCTGGTTTTTCTATTTTTACTTTTAAGAATTCTTCCTTTTCTCCTCTATTTATTGCTAATATTCTATGGCTGGGTATTCTTAGTATTCCTTCTGCGAAGTCATAGTACATTTCATATGGTGATTTTTCTTCTTCTTTTGCTACTTTTGATATTATTACTGCTTCTCTGAAACATAGTTTTTTCATTCTTTTTCTGTAGTCTGCATTGTCTGATACATTTTCCGCTATTATGTCTAATGCTCCATTTATTGCATCATCTATTGTTTCTACTCCTCTTTCTGTATCTATGTATTCTTTTGCTACTTCATATATATCCTTTTTTTCCATTTGCATATATATTATTGTTGCTAATGGTTCTAGTCCTTTTGCTTTTGCTACTGTAGCCCTTGTTTTTTTCTTTTGTTTGTATGGTCTATATATATCTTCTAATTCTGATAATGTTATTGCTTTTTCTATATTTATTTTTAGCTCGTCTGTTAGTTTTCCTTGTTCTTCTATTAATCTTGATATTTCCTCTTTTCTGGCCTCTAGATTTCTTAAATAATTTAATCTTTCTCCTAAGGTTCTTAATACTTCATCGCTTAAATTTCCTGTTACTTCTTTTCTGTAACGAGCTATGAATGGAATTGTGTTTCCATCATCTATTAGTTTTACTGTGCTTTCTACTTGTGATGTTTTTATGTTTAATTCGTTTGCAATTACTTCTAAGATATTTGACATTTTTATTCTCCTTCTCTTCTTTATATGTACCTTGTTATAATATCACACTTTTTCGCTTATATCAACGGTTTTATAATTTTTTTATTTTTTTTTAAAAGCTATTGACAAACTTGCGTTCGCATTATATAATAGTGCAAACAAAAGTTCGAAAGATATTAATTAAGGAGGTCTATTATGAATCTAGTAAATTTAAAAAATGATGTTATAACATATACAGTAAATAAAACCGAGGCATCTAGCTGTTATATTTCTGTGCAAAATGGTGAAGTTACAGTTTGTGCTCCTTGGTATTTGACTACAGCCCAAATTCAAGAAATTGTTGAAGAGAAAAAACAATGGATCATGTCTAAATTGAATAATTATAATAAAACTAGATTCGAAACTCCAGATTTCGAACCAAAGACTGTTAAAGTTTTAGGAAATGACTACGCTTTTAAAGTTAATTATAAAAATACTAAAGGTCCTATATTAAGTTTAGAAGAGAATAAAATTAAAATAACTTTACCTAATAAATTTAAAAATACTGATTTGTCTCCTATTTTAAAAACTTTGATAAGAAAAATGTATATGACTCTTGCCGAAAAAGAAGTTGAAATGGCAATGGAAAAAGCAAGACTAAGTCTTGGAATTGCACCAGAAGATTATGAAATACGAGAAATGAACGGTGTTCTTGGAAAATGCACTGCTGATAAGAAAATAATTATAAATCCAGATATAGTTATGTTTGATAGAAGAGTTATAGAATATGTTGTTATGCATGAATTCTGTCATTTGAAATATAAGAATCATACTAAGAAGTTTTATGAATTAATAGAAAACCACATTCCAGAATATTCTGAATATGCAAAGGTTATAAATAGTTTTCAATATTAATAACTTTCACAGTATATTAGTTTGCTGCTATAGGTAAGCATGTAAAAATACCTGAGATTAATTTATAATCTCAGGTTAATATACTATTGGTTTAAGACGATTTTTTCTCCTTCCTATTTAAATTTGTTTGGATATATTGCTTCTAATGCCTTAAAAGCATCATCTTCAAATATTCTGCGTAACGCCCAATAAATTTTTCCACCATAAGGCTTTGTTTTTTGAATATAGTTTTTAGTAAATTTCTGGCATATCTCTTCGTCAGACCATTTTACTTTTTCTTCTAACCAAGTTTTAATTACTTGGATGGCTCTTTTTTTATTCCAGAAATCTCTAGGTACTCTTTTGAGTTCCCAAGGTAAATACCTTTTAGGATAGGCCTCTTCTAACGCATCATATACGCTATCAGTGTATTGATTGTATAAAAATCCTCGTAACCCACACTGTGCAAACACTTCTTTGGTTAAACTTTTTTTAATCTGTTCTTTGTTCCACCTTAAATGTTTCCGAATAAGCCATTTGGTTATAAAAGTATTTACTTCTTTCTTTCCATACTCTTCTTGTAATTTACTTATGGTTAAACGAGCTTGCCGTTTTACCACTTTTTTACACAGTTCCTCTAAGTCTTTTTTCCATTGTTCCATAAAAATCGCTCCTTTTTGTATATTTATAAACCAATATATTTTTAT
>CAYXUA010000126.1:0-3838 GCA_964468015.1 uncultured Clostridium sp.
GTAAGTTATAGATTAGTTTGAAATACAACTAATCTATATTTTAAAAAATTAAAAATAAAATACAACCACAATTAGCAAAAATACAAATTTTATTTGTAAAAAGGCTACACAAATCATAAAAAATATGTTACAATAAAAATTATAATTTTAGAAAAAATGTAAAAATTAAACTGAAATTAATATAAAAATTTTGGAGCAATCGTTTCAATAACAATCAGCAAAAAAACATAAAAATCAATAAAGTTGGGGTAAACTCAAAAAATGGGTAAAATCAACAGAATAAAGGCTGAAAGCCTTGAAAATAGAGGGGAAAATTTAAAGGAGGAGAGAGAGATGTCACGGACATTCAAAATGGCACAACATACAAGCAAAGAAAGGAAAAGCAGATGCAGCTAGAGGGAAAATATTTACTAAATTAGGTAGAGAATTATTAATGGCTGTAAAATTTGGAGGACCAGATCCAGCATCTAACTTTAAGCTAAAAGATGTTATTGCTAAATGCAAGGCTGCAAATATGCCTAATGATACAATAAATAGTGCAATAAAAAGAGCAGCAGGAGCTGGAAATACAGAAAATTATGAAGAAATTACTTATGAAGGATATGGACCAGCAGGTGTTGCAGTTATTGTTAATGCTTCAACAGATAATAAAAATAGAACAGCAGCAGATGTAAGACATATATTTGATAAATTTGGTGGAAATTTAGGAACAAATGGCTGTGTATCTTACTTATTTAGTAAAAAAGGTCTTATAATCATTTCTAAAGAGAGTACTAATATGTCAGAAGATGATTTAATGCTTCTTTGCATAGAGGCTGGTGCAGAAAACTTTGAAGCAGAAGATGAATATTATGAAGTAACAACTTTACCAGAAGATTTTTCAAATGTAAGAGAAGAATTAGAAAAAAACGGACTAGAATTTGAACAAGCTGAAGTAACTTTAATTCCATCTACATATGTGAATTTAGATGAAGAAAAGGGAAGAAAGATGCAAATACTTATTGACCAATTAGAAGATTTAGATGATGTTTTAGAAGTATATCACAATTGGGAAGAATAATTAAAAGTAATGTAAAATCCAGCTGACTATAATCAGCTGGGAAATTTTTTATATAATACTTGCAATTATTTAAGAAGTGTAGTAAAATATATATGCTTTGAAAAAAGCAAGATTACCACATACTTGGTTCATGGAAGAAGACACAACTTGTACTAGGTTTGTGGCATATTATAGAAAATTGGGAGGTGTACCACATGACAAAGGAAAGAAAGCAAGAGATTATTAATACTTATAAAAGAGAGGAAAATGATACTGGTTCTCCAGAAGTTCAAATAGCTCTTTTAACAGAAAGAATTAATGAATTAACAGAACATTTAAAAGTTCACAAAAAAGACAATCATTCAAGAAGAGGTCTTTTAAAAATGGTTGGTAAAAGAAGAAATTTACTTAACTACTTAGCTAAAAAAGACATTGAAAGATACAGAGATATTGCTCAAAAATTATCTTTAAGAAAATAATAAGGTTAGGACAGATGCGACCACTTGTGTGAGTTGTTGCTCTGTCCTTTTCAAAATTTGTTTAAAATGATGGTATTTAGCCTAAGATATGTAGCTTGTACTAAGAATTACCAGCAACAATTTTTAGTAGAGGTTACTAATCATCCTAAATACTGTTATAATATAAATATATGGAGGTATTTTATGTTTAAAAGTTATAGTATGGAGTTGGCAGGAAGAACGCTAACAATTGAAACAGGAAAAATGGCAGAACAAGCCAATGGAAGCTGTTTAGTAAAATATGGAGAAACAGCTGTATTAGTTAATGTAACAGCTTCAAAAGAACCAAAGGATGGAATTGATTTCTTTCCATTATCAGTAGATTATGAAGAAAGATTATATGCAGTAGGGAAAATCCCAGGAAGTTTCCAAAAAAGAGAAGGAAAACCAAGTGAAAAAGCAATTTTAACATCAAGAGTTATAGACAGACCTATAAGACCATTATTTCCAAAGGATTTTAGAAATGATGTATGCGTATCAGCATTAGTTTTATCAGTAGACCAAGACCATTCACCAGAAATTTGTGCTATGATAGGTTCGTCAGCAGCACTTAGCATATCTGATATACCATTTGGAGGTCCAACAGGTTCTGTAAATGTAGGATATGTAGATGGACAAATTGTTATAAATCCAACAGAGGAACAAAGAAAAGTAAGTAAATTACGTTTAACAGTAGCTGGAACAATGGACAAGATTGCTATGATAGAAGCAGGTGCAGATGAAATACCAGATGATGTTATGCTAGAAGCTATAAAAGCTGCTCATGTTGAAATTAAGAAAATATGCGAATTTATTTCAAATATGAAAGCTGAAATAGGAAAAGAAAAATTTGAATATAAATCTTTTGCAGTTAATGAAGAAGTATATGCAGAAGTAGAAGCAAAATTCAAAGATAGAATGTATGTAGATGTACAAGCTGTTCAAAAAGAAGATAGAGATGCTAATATGGAAAAATTATCAGAAGATGTGCTAGCATATTTTGCGGAAAAACTATCAGAAGAAGAATATGCTGAAAAAGAAGCTGATATTAAAGAATCTCTACACAAACTTGAAAAGAAATGTGTTAGAGAAATGATATATAAAGAGCATAAAAGACCAGATGGTAGAGAAATTGATGAAATTAGACCTTTATCATGCGAAGTTGGAGTATTGCCAAGAACACATGGTAGTGCATTATTCTCAAGAGGACAAACTCAAGTATTATCAATTGCAACTCTAGGTATGACAAGTGAAGGACAAATATTAGATGGATTAGACAATGAAGAATCAAAAAGATATATGCATCATTATAATTTCCCTGGATATAGTACAGGCGAAGCAAAACCTTCAAGAAGCCCAGGAAGAAGAGAAATAGGACATGGCGCACTTGCTGAAAAAGCTTTAGAGCCAGTAATACCATCAGTTAAAGAATTTCCTTATGCTATAAGAGTAGTATCAGAAGTATTAAGTTCAAATGGTTCAACATCACAAGCTAGTGTTTGTGGAAGCACATTAGCATTAATGGATGCTGGTGTTCCAATAAAGAAACCAGTAGCAGGAATTTCAACAGGTCTAGTTACAGACCCAGAAGATGAGAATAAATATATAATGTTAACAGATATCCAAGGACTAGAAGATTTTTTCGGAGATATGGACTTTAAAGTTGCTGGAACAAAAGACGGAATTACAGCAATCCAAGTTGATATAAAAGTAGAAGGATTATCATACCAAATAATTGAAGAAGCTTTTGCAAGAACTCATAAAGCCAGAAATTATATATTAGACGAAGTAATGTTAAAACAAATAGCAGAACCAAGAAAAGAAATTTCAAAATACGCACCTAAAATAATTACTATGAAAATAAGCACAGATAAAATAAAAGATGTAATTGGAACTGGTGGAAAAACAATAAACAAAATAATTGAAGAAACTGGTGTTAAGATGGACATTGAAGAAGACGGAACTGTATTTATTTACTCAGCAGACAGCAAAAGCGGAGAACATGCAAAGGAAATAGTAGAAGGAATAGCAAGAGAAATAGAAGTTGGTGGAATATATTTAGGAACAGTAACTAAAATAATGACATTCGGAGCGTTTGTAGATATTGGAGGAGGAAAAGAAGGATTACTTCATATATCAAAAATCTCTAAAGAAAGAGTTGAAAAAGTAGAAGATGTACTAAAAGTAGGGGATAAAATTACTGTAAAAGTGTATGAAATAGACCATCAAGGAAGAGTAAACTTAACAAGAAAAGGAATTGAAGAAGAAAATAATTAATAATTCTTTAAATACAATATTAGCT
>CAYXUA010000127.1:0-3793 GCA_964468015.1 uncultured Clostridium sp.
AATAAATATGATAATATATAAGGCAAATTAAAATACATATCTATAAAGTACAGTAATAAACTTAAGAAAGGTAGCTTTAGCTACCGTGAAAGGAATGAAAGATAAATGATTAGAAGAGTAGCAATTTTGGCAAATGGTGGAGATGTATCAGGATTTAATGCTGTTATTAGAGCAATTGTAAAAACGGCGGCAAATAATGGAGTTGAATGTTATGGCATAATGGACGGATATCGTGGGTTACTAAATAAAAATTTTGTTAAGCTAACATACAATCCACTGGCAACTGGAATATTACAAACTGGAGGTTCAATAATAGGTTCTTCTACAAATGCAAATATATTCAATTATAAAGTAGAAGAAAATGGTGAAATTGTATACAAAGACTTATCAGATGTATGTATACAAAATATTAAAGAAGCGGAATTTGACTGTATATTTACTCTAGGAGGAGATGGTACTCAGAAATCAGCAAGAGATTTTGCTATAAAAGGAGTAAATGTAATAGGTGTTCCAAAAACAATAGATAATGATGTTGCATGTACAGAAATTACTTTTGGATACAATACAGCTGTATCTGTTGCAATGGAAGCATTAGACAGACTGCATACAACTGGTGCTACTCATCATAGAATAATGCTATTAGAAGTTATGGGAAGATATGCAGGTTGGATAGCATTAGAATCGGCAATAGCAGGAGGTGCAGATGTAGCTTTAATACCAGAGATACCATATGATATAAACAGTGTAATAAAGAAAATAAACAACAGAAGAAAGAACGGAAAACCTTTCAGTGTAGTAGTAGTATCAGAAGGTGCCAAACCAATTGGAGGAGAATATACTGTACTAAATAAACGAGATAATGGTAAAGGTGTAGATAATACTCAATTAGGTGGAATAGGTCAAAAACTTGCAAAAGAGCTTGAGGAATTAACAGGACTAGAAGCAAGAAACACAACTCTAGGATATGTTCAAAGAGGAGGAACACCAACAGCTTTTGATAGAGTGCTTTCGACTAAATATGGGGTAAAAGCTATGAATTTAGCATTAGAAGAAAAATTTGGAAGATTAGTAGTAATAAAAAATGGAAAACTAGATTCAGTATCGCTAGAGGACGTAGTGGGTAACAACAAAGAAATAGGTGCAGTATCTGGAAACACAACAAATAGTAACCTAAGAAAAGTAACATTAGACCATGAACTAGTAAAAACTGCTAGAAGTATAGGAATATGTTTGGGAGATTATTAATAAAAAGAGGTAAGTTTGTTTACCCCAAGGAAAAGGAGCAAAAAATGAAGAAAATTGATATTATAATACCAGCATACAATGAAGAAGAAGCATTACCATTTCTTTTCGAAAGACTAGAAAAAATAATGAACGAAAATACAAACTATCAATTTGAACTATTATTCGTAAATGATGGAAGCAAAGATAAAACATTAGAAATGATAAAAGAAAGAAGAGAACAAGACAATAGAATAAGCTATGTAAACTTTTCAAGAAATTTCGGAAAAGAAACAGCAATGATAGCCGGATTAGATTATTCAACAGGGGATGCAGTAATATTCATAGATGCAGACTTACAAGACCCGCCAGAATTAATCCCAGAACTAATAAAATACTGGGAAGAAGGATATGATGATGTATATGCAAGAAGAAAATCAAGAGAAGGAGAAACATTCTTCAAAAAGTTCACATCAAAAATGTATTACAAAGTCCTTCAAAAAATGTCAAGAGTAGAAATACAAGTAGACACAGGAGATTTCAGATTATTAGATAGAAGATGCGTAAATGCGCTTAAAAAACTTAGAGAATCACAAAGATGCACGAAAAGTATGTTTAGTTGGATAGGATATAAGAAAAAGGAAGTTCTATATGACAGAGACCCAAGAATAGCAGGAAAAACAAAATGGAACTATAAAAGACTAGTAGACTTAGCAATAGATGGTATTACATCTTTTACAACATCTCCACTTAGACTATCTACTTATATTGCAATACCAACATTTACAGCGCTTGCAGTATATTTTATTTATGTAATAATAAAATGTTTTGTTGTACATGCTCCAATACAGGCATATCAAGCAATAATTTTATTAATATTATTCTTCTCAGGAATACAAATATTATTATTTGGAATCATGGGAGAATATCTAGGAAGAATATTTAACGAAACAAAAAATAGACCATTATACTTAGTAGATGAATATAATGACCAAAAAGAAATGAACATATAAATAATTAATATCCTCAAGAGCGGAAACCCAAAATAAAAATGTCAAAGGAGCAAGAAAATGAAAATAGGAATAGTAGGATTACCTAATGTAGGAAAAAGTACAATGTTTAATGCTATAACAAATGCAGGGGCAGAATGTGCAAATTATCCATTTTGTACAATAGAGCCCAATATAGGTGTTGTACCAGTTCCAGACCATAGATTAGATGTATTAACTGAAATGTATAAACCAGAAAAAACAACACATGCAATAATAGAATTTGTAGATATAGCAGGTCTAGTAAAAGGTGCAAGTAAAGGTGAAGGGCTAGGAAATAAATTCTTATCACATATAAGAGAGGTAGACAGCATTGTAGAAGTAGTAAGATGCTTTGAAAATTCAAACATAGTACATGTAGATGGAAGCATAGACCCAATAAGAGATATTGAAACAATTAATTTAGAATTAGTTTTTGCAGATTTGGAAACAATAGAAAAGAGAATAGAAAAAGCTAAAAAACTAATCAAGTCAGATAAGAAATATCAACAAGAATTAGATGTATTTGAAAAGATAAAAACAAAACTAGAAGAAGGATATTCAGCAAGAACAATAGATTTCACAGATGAAGAAGTAGACATCGTAAATAGCTGTATGCTACTTACAATGAAGCCAATTTTATACGTGGCAAATGTATCAGAAGAACAATTATCAAATATAGAAAATGATGAAAATGTACAAAAAGTAAGAAAATATGCAGCTCAAGAAAATGCAGAAGTAATTCCACTTTGTGTGAAAATAGAAGAAGAGCTAACAATACTAGAAGCAGAAGATAAAAAAGAAATGCTTCATGAGCTAGGCTTAGAGGAATCAGGACTAGACAAAGTAATAAAAGCAAGCTATGACTTATTAGGCTTAATGTCATTTTTAACAGCTGGAGAGCCAGAAGTGAGAGCTTGGACAATAAAAAAAGGAACAAAAGCACCGGTAGCGGCTGGAAAAATCCATAGTGATATAGAAAGAGGATTTATAAGAGCAGAAATAGTATCATATAATGACTTGGTAAAAGAAGGTTCTATGCAGGCTGCAAAAGAAAAGGGGCTAGTAAGGTCTGAGGGAAAAGAATATATAATGCAAGATGGGGATATAGTGCTTTTTAAATTTAATGTGTAAAAAATTAAAAAAACTATTGCAATTTGTAAAATTTTGTAGTATAAATATTACTAGAATATTTATACTAATAATAAGGAAATTATTATTAAGAAGGAGCAAAAGATATGTTGAAATTAGAAAATTCAAAAAAATTATTTATTATAGCAGTGGTATTTATGGTATTGATGCTTGTGCAATCATCAGTATTAGCAACTAATACAATAGTAATTACAGGCAATACAACAAATAATATACAAACAATACCAACAACAAATCAAAATGCAAATACTAATGTTCCAACAGTGAATTCTTTACAAAACAATTCAACACAAAACACAATAGTAACTTCAACAAACAATAACAATAGTACTTATACTAATCAGAACTTACCAAAAACAGGTGTTGATTACTCAGCTTTATTTATAATAGCT
>CAYXUA010000128.1:0-3702 GCA_964468015.1 uncultured Clostridium sp.
AAGCAGTTACAAAAGAGGTGAACAATGGAACAACTAAAAAATGCAATAGATTCAATAACTAACCTAGATTTTATTAATTTACAATTTGTATTAAAAATAATTGAAGCACTAATAATTATACTAGTATTTAGAATATTCAGTTCTTTACTTTCGATAGGAGTATTAAAAATATTCCATATAAAAAAATCAAAAGAAGAAATAAAGCAAACTCCATATTATAAAGCATTAAGAACCTTTTTCAGAGTATTAGGAATATACATAGCAACAATGGGATTGGGATTTAGTGCAGAAGTATTTGCACAAATAACAAAGATATTTAAAATAATAGTAATATTATTAATAGCAAATCTAGTAGCGAATTTCGTTGATGGAGAAAGCAAATTTATAAAAAATTTACAATCTAAAATTATTAATAGAGATGATGGAAAAATACTTAATTTTATAGGAAAAGTGTTAAGAACTCTAGTATACATTGTAGCAGTATTTATAATAATGAAAGAAATAGGATATGACTTAAGTGGTCTAATTACCGGACTAGGATTAGGAAGCGTTTTAATAGCTCTTGCAGCACAAGATTTAGCTAAAAACTTATTTGGAGGTGCAACAGTATTTTTCGACAGACCATTCATAATAGGAGATTGGATAAAAACAGCAACTTGTGAAGGAACAGTAGAAGATATAACTTTTAGGTCAACAAGATTAAAAAATTGGGACAACCTAGATGTAGTAATACCAAATTCGGTCCTAGTAAATGATTACATAATAAATTATAGCAGGCTTCAAAGGAGGAGAATAAACATAAACCTGAACTTGGGCTTGCAAACTCCATCTGAAACAATGGAGAAAATAATAAAAAGATTAAAAATAGTATTAGAAAACACAGAAAATGTAATTTCAAACACAGTACGTATAAGCTGTGATGAAATAGACGAAAAAGGTATAAATTTATTTATATATCTATATACAGAGAAAGTAAAATACGATGAATATTTACAAGTAAAAAATAAACTACACATAATAATATTAGAAATACTAGAAAAAGAAAATATCAAGCTAGCATACCCAGGCATAATGCTAAATCAACCAGAAGAGGAGCAAGGAGAAGTTTAGAAATATAACAATAAGACATTAATTGTTTAGTTAATGTCTTATTGTTGTATTAACGAGCACTGATTGACTATTATACTAGAGGAAGAGTAATGTTAAAAGTATTTTTATATACATGTGGAAATGCATATAAAAATACGACATAAATCGAGTGAAAAATGTTGCAAAAAATATGAAGTTAATGTATAATAACTGTAAGGAGTTGAACAAAAATGACAAAAAACGCTAAAAACCTTGCGGCTGTACACACACACACACACATATATATATAATGTATTAAAGAAAAAAATAAAATATAAAAAAAGCATAGCAAGTCAATTCTAAATAAGATTTAGAATTGATTTGTTATGCTTTTTTAAGTAAACATAAGGAGGAAAAAAATGAAAAAAGAAAAAGGAAGCATAACTTTATATGTAAGCATTGTATGTCTATTTATACTAATAGTAGGGATAGTAGCATATGTGGGGGCATCGAACAAACAGGCAATGCAGATTGCTCAATTAAAGCAAATAGAGGAGGAGTATAATAATAAGGATGTAACGGCAGAAGATTTGTATAAAGAATATGAAGGTGGAGATATAGTACCAGTATATACTCCAGAGCAGTTTGCTAAAGTAGGAACAGGTGAAGAAGTATATGTAGCAGAAGATGGAAAAATATATACATATAGTGCAGATAAAACATATATGTTTTATGGGATAGCAGAAGATTTAACAGAAACAATAAAAAATGATTTAAAAGAGCAATTAAAAGATGAAATAAAAATAGAAATTCAAGAAGAAGGAATAACGGTTTCAACTGTAAAAAGACAGAAACCAATAGCTCCACAATTGGCGAGCAATATGGTAGCAGTATATTGGAGTAAAGATGGAGGAGCAACGGCAAGTGTAAATGAAGAAGGAGCAAGTCCTATTTATTCAAAAATAGATGCAGATGGAAAACCAAGTTCATCAGGAACAGAAAATTCGAATTTTATAGAAGCAAATTGGTATGAATATATAGAAGGATACAATCAAGTAGATATAAAAACGAGCAGATGGGCAAATGGAGTAACTGATGATGGAAGTTACTGGGTATGGATACCAAGATTTAAATATAAAGTAGTAGAAAAACCAGGAGTAAATGGAACATACTCAGCTGGAACAGTGGATGTAAAATTCATAAGTTTAGGAGAAACAAGTGGAGTAAGTTTAAATGGCTCAAGATACACAACAAGAAAAAATGCAGAGGGAGATTTTATAACTCAAGATGAAGAAGGGTATACAATTCACCCAGCTTTCGAAAATGGAAGTAGTAATGGAGCAAAAGCACAAGGACAAACTGACTATGTAGAATATAACAATGGAGAGTGGGATAGTGAGCTTTCAGGATTTTGGATAGCAAAATATGAGATGAGTGCAGAGAATGCAAGTGGAACAGCAACGCAGCCGGGCAATGTAGCAATATCAGATACAGTAAAATTAGTAAGTAAACCAGGAGTATCAAGTTGGAGAAGTATAACAACAGGAAATAGCTATAAAAATTGCTATAACTATAATAGAGAAAATGAAAGCCATATGATAAAAATGAGTGAATGGGGAGCAGTAGCATTTTTAACACATAGCCAATATGGAAGAAACGGAAATGAAGTATCAATGAATGCTTCAAATTATACAACAGCATACACAGGAGAATTAGGAAGCACAACAGGAAATATATATGGAGTATATGACATGAATGGAGGAGCATGGGAAAGAGTTGCAGCGTGGGATACATTATCCACATCAGGTAATTTAACAAGCTATGGAAATGTGACAATAGATGGATACACATATGGAGTATCAGGAGGAGTAAGCACCAAGTATGCAACAGCCTATAGAAATGGAACTGGTACATATAATGGAGTATTAGCAAAAACTGTATGTAAAACAGGGGATGCAGTAAGAGAAACATACACAGCAAGCGACCGAGCTTGGTTCAACGATTACTCCGACTTTGCGCGTTCCACTGACCCTTTCTTCTTACGCGGTGGTACTTACGGGAATGGAGAGGGAGCCGGGGCGTTTGCTTCGAGCATCACGACAGGGGAAGCTTACGCGAGCGTTTCGTTCCGTGCGGTGCTTTTGAGCTCAGTCTAGCACTTCGATACACGAAGAAGAGTAAAAGACTTCTTGTCCCAGCAGGGCATAAGTTTACGGACTATGCCGAGTATAAATTCAAATGCGAAAGTTGAATTTTGGATATGTATCAAAGAAGTTTAATTCCTTTAACAATATCAATTTTATTGTCATAAACACATGAACAGTAATTTTTGTTTGAGTAGTAAAATGGCGAAAATCCGAAATTACGATTATTTCAAAGTGTTAGAAAGCAATAAGATAAAGAAAGGCCAAAAATTGCCTAAGTATTTTAGTTTTACATCTAACCATTTTATGAAATTATTTTTTTAGTACAAAAAGAAATAATAATGAAATCTACAAAGGTATATAAGATACAATTAGAGAAAATAGCAAAGGTAGTATTGTAGAATATATTCGGAAGTATGATATTAAAAAAATTTAATCAATTTCATTAAAAACATTTTAAAATCCCTATAAATGTAGTATAATATAAAGA
>CAYXUA010000129.1:0-3653 GCA_964468015.1 uncultured Clostridium sp.
GTTTGAAATTTTTTTAAAAATACACCGAAGTGTACGCACTATGCATGTTATCTGCAAATTAATTATACAAACAGAGTATTAGAAAGCTTGTCTTTCTAAATGTTTTTAGGAAATGCTCTGCTTTCCTTATCCTGCCATAAAAAATTATTGCTAAAACATAGAGAAAGTATTATAATATAAAAAGTTATTAGGATAATGCAAAGTATATTGTCTAAATTATAAATATAAGGGAAATAAAGATATGAAAGTTAATGAATTAAGAGAGATAACAAAGAAATATAATGAAACAGAAAAAGAAAAAATAATTGTAGAATTATATAAAAGAATACCAAAGAATATTAAAGAAGATTACAATATAGATGATTTTATAACAAATTTGAATGTAAAAATTGAAAAAGAAAATACAGAGATAACAATAGAAAGATTAGAAAAAGAAGTGAAATATTTTCTTGAATGTGCGTACGATGATTTGTATGCTAGACCTAATAAAATAGTTTCTAAAAATGAAAGAAGTAAGTGGAGATTTAAAGTAAAAACATTTTATAAACAATTAAATAGTTTTTTACCAAATACTGAAGATGGGGAAAAATCAACGGATTTATTAAAAGATTTATTTAAAATTTTAAGTTTTGGAACACATTATTTGACATTTTCTAATTGGAATACATTTGGAGCTATTCAAATATCACAGTCAGAATTTCTGCAAAACATTGTTCAAAGAAAATTATTAAATGGAGTGACTAGAGAAAATCTTAGATATTGTATAGATTTATTAAATGTAAAATATGATCCACAAGAATGTCATGAATCAATATTAAATACATTTGAAGCATGTTTAAAAACCCCAGATGCACGTTATATGGCAATAGAATTATTAAAGGAGCAAGCTGAAATTTGGAAAGAAAAATATAAAAAAAATGATAATTATGAAAATCAGGAATATACAAATTACTTTGTTGAATGTATTGTTGATATTTATTTTGAGTTATGTGAGATAAAAGAGGGAATATCATACTTTCATAAACAATATATAAAAAGAGATACAGAAGTTAAAGAATATATATTATTGGAAAAAATGGAAGAATTTAATCTGTATAAAGAATGGATATTAGAATATGAAAAACATTTGGGAAAAATATCGTATAGAGATAGTTTAAAAGAAAAATATTCTAAAATGAAAAAAGGAAACTTGTCTTAAGTTTCCTAAATTTTTTAATCATATAATCACAAATATCTTATTTGTAACAACTTTGTATTATTTGTTTTGTAAATTATTCAAAAATTTTTCTACTAATTTTATTAATTCTTTAGCAGTTTCAATTTGCAAAGCTGTTGTTTCACTACTTGGCTCATATTCCTCATCATAATCGCTATCTTCTCTTACTTTAGAAGCTAATACTATTTTTCTACCAATTTGTCTTGGGAAAATTTCTGTTTTTACAAAATTTTTGTTAAAATATGCTAATACATCTTTATGTCTTTTAAAATCAACCTTATCCATTGCAAGCACTGCTCTAATTGCATAAAATATTGAATAATATGCTCTATTATTAGCTGCTAATAACTTATTTTCTTTATACAATAATTCTGCTGTTGCTTGCTCTTGTTTTGCTCTGTCTAATCTATATAAAGCAAACTCTAAACTAGTTTTCTTCTCCAACTAATATCACTCCTTCATTTACAATATTCATATAGAATGGCTTTACATTTAGCCAACTATTAAAACTCTCCATATTTCTTATTAAAGGAGAAATTACAATACCTTTATCAATTTCTATATCTGCACTTTTTTCCCATATTTTCATACTATATTCATTTATTTCTTTATCTGATAAATCTGTCAAAATCATTATATCTATATCTGAACTTTTATTATAATCTCCTCTTGCATATGAACCATATAAAACTATTTTCTTTAATCTATTGCCTAATATTATTTTTACATCTTCTAAAAAGTCATTAAGTATTTTTTGAATATTATTTGGCATATCAATCACCTCAATTCTTTTATAGTATAACATATAATCTTAGAATTTTAAACAAATTTAAAGAAATTTCCCTAAAATGCTAGACAATTTCTTATAATCAATATTTGTAATTAAATTACAATAAAGTCATAATTAGAATGTTATGACCGTACTAAAGGGATATTGTAATAATAAAATTTTTACTCTTTACATTTCAATCTCTTTTACAGTTTTCTTATCGTCTAAAGTCCAAACCAGTTTAAAACATTAGCCAAATATGTTGTCATGAGCCCCATAGGAATTGAAAAAATGAAAGTAATAATCGGAAAAGAATATACAATATGCTTATAGGATTTATCAATTTTTTTCATACATCTACATACAATTGCAACTATTAACACACATATAAAATGCCATATTCCTGCTTCTACAAAAGTAACCATTGGCGTAAGTATACTAGCCATTCCCAGTTCTATAGATTTTTCTATACTTTCTATTGCTCTTGCTGATCCAATAAAAAGTTCAAATAAAAAAAACGTCATAAAATATATTGTTATTATTAGTATGCTTATTTTAGTTTTTCTTGTCATCATTCTACCTCCTTACTATTAATAGTAAAATTAATTGTGATATGATAAGTATTAACTACATTACAACTATCTGCAATCATTGCAAGATTATTACCTGTTGCACCTGCAAAGCTTTTAAAATACTCATCATTATCTACATATTCTTCTATTTCTTGTAAGTCGGTAAAATCATATTTATCACTTAATGTAATATCTAAATTCCACGTTCCATCTATTTGTTTCCTTCCAATAACTTCTAAATATGTATTATGTAATGCAAAAAACAAGTTTGCACTAGTAAAACTAATTGATTCTTCTTCTTTTCCAGTTGTAAATTGTTCTTGATTTTCATATTTTTTTATTATTTTGTTTATTGCTATTTTAAATGCTTCATTTCTTACTATTTCATCAATTATATCACCTTTAGTAATTATTATATCTTCTGGTTTTTCCTGCAATGAATGAACTAAACAATCAGCAGCAAAATTCCAATTAAGCATTCTTAATACTAAAGCTCCTCCTTGCAATACTCCATATTGTGCTTTTTGTGTCATATCTGAAAGATATGGTTTATTATTATAATACCTACTAAATGCAAATCTAACTATATCAAATGATAAATTTTGTATTGCATCATATTCTTTGTTCATTAATTTTTGAAAAAAATCTTCATGTTTATTATACTGTTTTTTTATTTCTGAAGCTTGTTTCATTGTAATCATATTAAAACTGTTTAATTCTTCTATTTTTGTATTTCTATTTATCAAATCAATATCAACTTGTAAAGCTTCCTTGTATTTGTTATATTCTTCTAAAGGTACCTCATTTAATATGTTTAATGTTAAATATCTATTTGTAAGCATTTTACTTTGATTTTTTGGCAATCTTTTCTTATTGCATAATGCTAAAATTTTTTTGTTTAATAAACTTTCTCCATTTAAATTTTTTATGTCATATAAACCTGTTTCATAACACATTTTTTTCAAGCAGCCTAATCCGAAAGCTGAATTTATTATTACTTATTTTTCTACCACATAATGCACATTTGTTCATAGCAAATACCTCCAAACACTTTTTCTTATTTTATCATATATTATTTTAACATTCAATAATATTG
>CAYXUA010000130.1:0-3640 GCA_964468015.1 uncultured Clostridium sp.
AATACAAACAGAAATAATATACCAAGAAAATAAAATTTCAAATTTAAAATTAAGGCAAAACACTTTATTAATAGAAAAAAACAAAATGGAAAATAGTACAGACAATATAGAACAAATTCAAAAAAGTATAAACCAAGCTAACAAAGAAAAAGAAGAAATATTGTCACTAGAAAACTCAATAAAAATAGCAAAAGAAGCGTTAGAGCTTGCTTATGAAAAAGCAAAGCAAAACATAACACCAGAATTTACAGCAAAATTAAAGCAATGCATAAGTAAGATTTCCACAGAAAAGTATCAAAATGTGAATTTCAGTGATGAAAATGGATTAACAATAGAAATACAAAATGGAGATTATCTACCAGTGGAAAGCTTAAGTGTAGGCACAATAGACCAAATGTATTTGGCATTAAGAATAAATAGTATATCAGAAATAGTAGAAGAGAAATTGCCAATTATCTTAGACGAAGCTTTTGCATATTATGATGACTCAAGGTTAAAAAATATGCTAAAATATATAAATGAAGAATATGTAGAAAATCAAACAATAATATTTACTTGTAGTAATAGAGAAGAGAAAGCATTGGAGGAAATGAATATCGAATATAATAAAATAGAAATATAAGGGATGAGATAAAATGTTAAAAGTATATAATACAGATTTACAAACAAATAAAACTGCAGAAATAGAAAACATACAAAAAGGCTGCTGGATTAATCTAGTAAATCCAACAGACGAAGAAATAAAAAAAGTATGCCAAGCAATAGAAATAGGAGAAACATTCATAAGGTACCCACTAGACTACGAAGAGCAGGCTAGAATTGACCAAGAAGACGATGCAGTACTATTTGTAATAGATGTACCAACAATAGAATACAATAATGAAAATAAAGTATATACAACAATGCCACTTGGAATGATAGTAGTAAGAGACGATTATTTTATAACAGTATGTTTAAAAAAGAGTAAAGTAATAGAAAGTTTTGAATCAGGAATAATAAAAAATTTATACACATACAAAAAAACCAGATTCATACTTCAAATACTATATTATAACTCATCACATTTCTTAAACTTACTAAAACAAATAAACAAAGAAACAGAAATAGCAGAAAATGTATTACAAAAATCAATGAAAAACAAAGAACTTATAAAATTACTAACTTTAGAAAAAGGACTAGTATATTTTACGACATCACTTAGATCAAATGAAGCAGTCATGGAAAAAACACTAAGAGGAAAAATAGTCAAAATGTATGAAGAAGATGAGGACATACTAGAAGATGCCATAGTAGAAAACAAACAGGCGCTAGAAATGAGTAAAGTATACAGCAATATTTTAAATGGAACAATGGATGCCTATGGTTCAATAATATCAAACAATCTAAACTCAGTAATGAAATACTTAACATCTGTAACCATAGTATTATCACTACCAACAATGATAGGAAGCTTCTGGGGAATGAACGTAAACTTACCTATTAGTGATAATCCATATGCATTTCCAATTTTAATAGCATTTTCAGCAGTAGTTTCAATAGTATTAGCAATAGTTCTAAGAAGAAAGGGAATGTTCTAAAAGTAAGGAGAAATAAGGCATGGAAAATTATGATTATTTTATGTTAAAGCCAGAAAGCCAAAGATATTTTTCAGAAATAATAAATTATATAAAGAAGCAAGAGATAGAAATTGAGCAATTTTATATAGTAGATGACTGGAAAAGCTTAAGTAAACAATTATATAGTGAAGAATTTAAAAAAAATGAAGGATTTGAAACAGGCTTTGAATCTTTAGCATATATAACAGATTGTTTATATGGAAATAATGCTATTATAGCAACAATAAAGCCGAAAGATACTGAAAATTACAAGCAATTCATAGAAAAAGTAATACAAATAAAAAAAGAAATAAGAAACATATACAAAAAAAGCGATAGTTTTTTCTTCATAGGAAACACGATAAATATGCCAATAAATAATAGTGAAAAAAAGATAAATGGTATAATAAAACTAGAAGATTGCAATCGGAAATATACAAGAAGTACCAAAAGGAAAAGAAAGGGGAATGTATCAATTTCATTCATTTAACTATATACATTGCCCAAATGCAAATGAAAATGAAATACAAAGAGAATTTGAAATATTAAACAAAATAGGAATATTGAAATCAGAAAATATAATTCCAAGCGAAAAAATAGAACAAATAAGTAAATACAAATCATTCAATGTAATAAATGAGTAAAAAAGAAGAGAACCCAAAGTATTAGCCTAAAAATCTAATATTTGGGTTCCTTTATTTACTTATATATCACCTGCAATAATCTTATCAATCTTTTCTAAAGCAGAAGTCAATTTGCTATATAAAGTCTTAGAAATACTAGTATCTCCATTCTCGTAAGCTTTTATAGATTCCTTTATATCTAAAATCTTGAATCTCTCATCAGCTGAAGAACTTCTCATATCAACATAAATTGGAGTATACTCTACTTTATCAATAGTAATATTTCCTTCAGCATGTTTAGTAATTTCTAAATCAAGAATAACTGAAAGATTTGTATATTGCTTAGTTTGTCCAGAAACAAAATTACCTAAAGAATAAATCAAAAATACCTCTTTCTCAGTGCCATCTTCAAGAGTTATGGTTCTTTTCTCCATAGGCTCAAGAACATGTGGGTGACTACCAAAAATCAAATCAACACCATTTTTAAATAGAAAATCGGCAAGGTCTTCTTGTTCAGTAGTAGGTTTTAATCTATATTCAGCTCCCCAATGCATATTAACAGTAATCAAATCAACCTCCAGAGCCTTAGCCTTATCTAAATCAGATTTTATCTTATCTTTATCAATTAAATTAATACAAAATTCTTTCCCACTAGGAACTGGAATTCCATTAGTACCATAAGTATAAGATAGCATAGCTATTTTAACACCATTAACATCTTTAACTAAAATTTCATTACGATCTTCTTCAGAAGCATATGTACCCATATGTGAAATTCCATTTTCATCTAAAACATCTAAAGTTCTAGAAAGACCACTAAAACCCTTGTCTAAACTATGATTATTAGCAGTAGAAAGAACATCAAAACCAATAGCACGCAAATTAACTGCAAGGGCATCAGGAGTATTAAAAGTTGGGTAACTACTATAGCCTCGTTCACTACCGGCGAAGGTAGTTTCTAAATTACCAATAGTCAAATCAGCACTTTGGAGCTTGTCTGCAATATTAGAAAAAACATGTGAAAAATCATAAGTATCAGTACTAGAATTATAAGCATCGTTATACTGAGTATTATGACACATAATATCACCAACTACACATAGAGAAATGGTAGTATCCTTCTTTTGTTCCTCCACAACATTTTCTGTACTAGAACCATTAATAGCATTTTGTAATTCACCAACATCAATAGTAGCAGAAGAGTTATCAATAATCATATCAGAAGCAGGTGTATAGCCATATTTGAAAAATAGAACTGCCAAAAAAACAATAGCTACAATAGTCATAATCCTATTAAAAAACTTTTGAGGAGAAAGTTTATAACCACTAGTTTTCTTTGCCATAAATACCTCCTTAAACCTATTATATATAAATTAACACATAAACAAATAAAAAGCAATGAAATAAAATAATGAGTAAAAC
>CAYXUA010000131.1:0-3590 GCA_964468015.1 uncultured Clostridium sp.
TTATAATGAATTTTAAGAAGTAAAATCATTTACATTTTATGTATACTATAGTATAATATTAGCAGAAATAAGTGAAATAGGCAGTTATTTACTGCTTGAAGAAATAGGGGGAACAATAAATGGATAGAATGAAGACATTCTTAAAATACTTAATAATATTTGTAGCATTTTATCTACTAACAAATGTATTAACAAGTATAGCATTAGCAAATAATTATAAAGCAATAACATGCACAAAAAACGAAACACCTAGCTACACAGTATCAGTAACAGAAGCAAAAGCAACAAGTGTAAGTGGATATGTATCAGGTACAATAAAACTAAATGGGAAAGTAGCAGAACCAGAAAAATATTTGCAAGTAGACTTTTATAGTAAATATGGAACATGCTTAGGCAGAAAATACATAGAGCTAGACAGTGTTAAGACAGGAGAAAAAGAATTCAAAACAAATTTTGAGTATGACAATATATCAACATTTGAAATAACAACAACAAACGAAATAGAGAAGCTATCAGAAGTACAAACAGACATGATAAGCAAAGGCTATATGGCCATGACAGTACTAGGAGTACTAATTGTATTATACTATGTATTATAATACATAAAAATAAAAGAATACTCCACTAATTCATATAGAGTAGTTCAAAGCAAAGAAGTGTAATAATATAAATTTTATGTAATGACGAATGTGCCCTGGAATTTTAGTACAAACTCTTAATACAATTTAATGAGAGGGCGAAGGCTTCGGAGAGGCTCGTTAAATTGGATTTAGAGCTTGTCGAACATGAAAGAAGCCGAGGAATGAAATAAAATTTATATTATTACACTTCTTTGATTTGAACGGCTGACCTCAAAAGTAAACCTATGTAACTTAAATAAGGAAATTGAAATTAGGCCGCCCCGAAGATAAGTAATACAAATAAAAAAGTAAATTTATAGTGAAAAAAGATTGATATTTTTGAAAAGTTGTAATATAATTGTAACAAAATTGTAACAATAATGAAAGAATACAAAAAAGGAGAAGATTTCATGTTTCGTTTTGGTCAGGATATAGGAATTGATTTGGGAACTGCTACTGTAATTGCGTATGTTAAAGGAAAAGGAATAGTATTGAGGGAGCCATCTGTTGTTGCCGTGAATAGTAATACAGGGGAAGTATTGGCTGTTGGTGAAGAGGCTAGGAGAATGCTTGGGAGAACACCAGGTTCAATAGTTGCGACAAGACCATTAAGAGATGGAGTTATTTCTAATTATACAGTAACAGAGAAAATGCTTAAGAATTTTATAAATAAAATATGCGGGAAATTTATATTTGCTCCAAGAATAATGATATGTATACCATCACAAGTAACAGAAGTAGAGAAAAAGGCAGTAATAGACGCAGCCTCACAAGCAGGAGCAAGAAAAGTATATTTAATAGAAGAACCAATAGCAGCAGCAATAGGAGCAGGAATAGATATATCAAAACCATGCGGAAATATGATAGTAGACATAGGTGGAGGAACTACAGATATTGCAGTAATATCATTGGGAGGTTCAGTTGTAAGTACTTCACTAAAAATTGCTGGAGACAAATTTGATGAATATATAGTGAAATATATAAAAAGAAAACACAATATAATAATAGGAGAAAGAACAGCTGAAGAGCTAAAAATAAACATAGGTTGTGTATTTCCAAGAATACAAGATGTAGAAATGGATGTAAGAGGAAGAGACCTAAGAGATGGATTGCCAAAAACAGTAACAATACGCTCAAGTGAAATGATGGAAGCACTAGAAGAGCCAGGTAGACTAATAGTAGATGCAGTACACTCAGTACTAGAAAGAACACCACCAGAACTAGCAGCAGACATAAGCGACAAGGGAATATATATGACAGGAGGAGGAAGCTTGCTAAACGGATTAGACCAACTATTAAAAGAAAAACTAGGTATAAATGTGATGATAGCTCAAGATGCAGTGTCATGTGTAGCATTAGGAACTGGAAAAGCACTAGATAATCTAGATGCATTGGATGGGAAAAAGAGATAATTTGCCAAAAGAGTATGACAGGCTCAGTAGAGGGAATTGACTTTTTATATCATATTTTGTATAATTTAATAGAAATAAATCGAACAACACATTTATAGCAATGTGTTGTTTATATATATGAAAGGCAAAAAAATATGGAAAATATAAATAAGAAAAAGGTAGCATTTTATACATTACGGTTGCAAGGTAAATCAATATGAAACAAATGCAATGTTGCAAAAATTTGTAGAAGCCGGATATGAAGCAGTTGATTTTGAGGAAAAGGCAGATATATATATAATAAACACCTGTACAGTTACAAATATGTCAGATAAGAAATCTAGACAAATAATAAGAAGAGCTAAACATAGAAATAGTAATTCAATAATTGCAGCAGTAGGTTGCTATGCACAAATCGCAAAAGGGGAGTTGAAAAAAGAAATACCTGAAATAGATTTAGTGCTAGGAACTAATGAAAAGAATAATATAGTACAATATATAGAAGAATTCATTGAGAGCAAGGAAACTATAAATGAAACATCAGATGTTATGGTACAAAAAGAATTTCTGGACTTTGGACAAGTGACCTATACTGAAAAAACAAGAGCAGTAATAAAAGTACAAGATGGATGTGATAGATTTTGCTCATATTGCATAATTCCATATGCTAGAGGAAGGGTAAGGAGCAGAAGAGTAGAAAGTATAGTAGAAGAAATAAAAAGTATAGTAGAAGATGGAATAAAAGAAGTTGTAATAACTGGAATACATGTAGCATCATATGGAAAGGATTTCAAGGATGATACAACACTAATAGATTTATTGGAAGCAATAAACAAAATAGAAAAATTAGAAAGAATTCGTTTAAGCTCAATAGAACCAACAATAATAACAAAAGAGTTTCTAGAAAGATTAACAAAACTAGAAAAAATCTGCGACCATTTCCACTTATCACTACAAAGTGGGTGTGATGAAACATTACAAAGAATGAATAGAAGATATACAACAGAAGAGTTTGAAGAAGGAACAAAATTATTAAGAATGGCATATCCAAATGTAGCATTGACAACAGACATAATAGTAGGTTTCCCGGGAGAAACAGAAGAGGAATTTAATAAAACCTACGAATTTTTAAACAAAATAAAATTCTATCAAATGCATGTATTTAAATATTCGCCAAGAAAAGGAACAAAAGCAGCAGAAATGGAAAATCAAATTTCACCAGAAGAGAAGGAAGAAAGAAGTAAAATATTAATAGAGCTTTCAAATAAAAATGAAAAACAATATATGAGTAAATTTATAGGGAAAAAATTACCAGTGCTGTTTGAACAGAAGGAGGGAGAATATGCAGTAGGACACACAACTAATTACTTAAAAATAGGCGTAAATAATTCGCAAATACTGGAAAATAGTATAAAAATTGTGGAAATCCATGAACAAAACAAAGGATTTTTGACAGGAAAATTACAATAGTATTACAAATGTATGACTGGGATGTAATTAAAAAGTAATGTAGAGTAAGTAACAGTAAACAACATAAAAAATATATGTATAAATTTAACAAAAAAGCATAAAATAAAAT
>CAYXUA010000132.1:0-3509 GCA_964468015.1 uncultured Clostridium sp.
ATAACATAAAATATATAGTTGACATTAGTTATTTTTATTCATGTATTTTTTATAAATTTCTTTATTAATTTCAAATTCCGGAGCTCCACTAGAACCAGGACCTACTTCATATTTATCAAATACTATTACAATATTTCCGTTTTTTGAAAAATAAAAATTTTGGTTATCATCTATTTTCCTAAAGCTCCAATCTTTTGATTCCTCATCAAACCAATATACTATATTTTTATTTTCTTTCATCCTAGAAATCATTTGTTTTTTTATTTCTTCACTTATTGCATTTTTATAGCCATCATTAGCAAACAAATCAGACAATTTTACTATTTTGTCAGTCTTTTTATCTATATGATAATATTTATATTCAAGACTACTACTAGCTAATGTTTGAGATATTGCCAATTTTAATGTAAACCATTCATTCGTATTTGTTATTATTTGTGGCTTAATTTCTATTGAAATATGATTATCTGGATTTTTTTCCGCATAATAATTATCAATAATCCTTTGTGTAAGTTCTTTTATTTCGTTATTTATAATTTTATTAGATTCACTTATTGTATTATCACTGTTTTTTATACTAGGTATATCAGCATCTAATTCACTACATCCTTCTTTATCAAAATAATTTCTTATTGTTATTACTTTAACTATATTTCCTATTATAGGTAATTCTTGCACAGCATAAGATATTTTAGGACTTATATTAGGAAGTATTACAAATGTTAATACAGTCATTGCCATTGCTAATTTCATACTATTCTTCCACATTGGTCTTAAATTAATTTTTTCATTTTTATCCATTAAACTTTCCAGTGTTTCATCTATAGTTTTAAAATATTTATCTGAAGCTTTTATATTTTCATCTTTAGCAATTTTTTTTATTTTTCTATCTTCTAAAAAATTCATATTTTAATAACCTCCTTAATTTTTTCTCTCCCTCTTGATAATTGTTTTTTTATGGCATCTATGCTTGTTTCAGTTATCTTACTTATTTCTTTTATTGACATATCTTCATAATAAAATAGTGTTATTGTTGTTCTATAAGGTTGTTTTAATTTTTGTACTGCATTCCAAAGAGTTAAATTTGTATCTATATCTTCTTGTTCAGCTTCTATTATATTTTCTTCTATATCTATATAATTTTTATTACTTTTTAATATTTCGAATGAGGTGTTAGTTACTATTTTATATATCCATGGTTTGAATTTTCTTTTATCTTCTAAACTTTCTAAATTTTTATAAGATCTATAAATAGCTTCTTGAACAGCATCTTGTGCATCAGTTTCATTTTTTAATATACTATATGAAAGTCTATACATTCCATTTTCAAATTTTTTAATATTTTCACAAAACCATTCTTTTTGGTTTACTACTAACATATTAGCCTCCTTATTTTACTGCATTTTGACTTAGCCAATTACTCCATTCCTTATAATATTTTGCATAAATATGAATGTTATCACTTGTATATTCTGAATTTAGATTTCCGTTTTCATCATCAAATTTTTCATTTACATCTATATAAAAAATATTTTTGTTATCTGCAATTTTAGATATTTCTGCATTAAATTTGTTTATATTTGTATTATTGAATACTTTATCTTGGTTTGATTTTTTATATGTAACGTGTAAATTGGCTTGTATATATATTATAGAACTACTTTGATTATTTTTTACATATTCTACTAATTTTTTATATTTTCCTATAGTTTTATCCATATTGTAACCTAATTCATTTATTCCTAGCATTATATATACCTTCCCAAATTTTTTTGATTTTAATATTTGTTCTAAATTAAGTTTTCCTACTCTTGGTACAGAAACAGCTTTATCAAATACATTATATACACTCATTCCTGTATTAGCAAAAAAAGTAGCATTATTCAAATTTCCATATTCTGATATTCCAACCGTTCTAGAATCTCCTATAAATAATGCATCATCAAAATATGACTTTTCTACGCATTGCTTTTCAATCTTTTTTACTTGATTTTTATTTTCTTGCTTATTTTCTTGCACGTTTTTATCTTCTTTTACAATATTGGTTGTATCTTCTTTTGGATGTTGTTCGACATTATCAACTTTGTTATTCTCTTGAAATTCTTCTTTTGTCTCATTATTTGAGGCTGCAACTGAATCACTGTATATATTTTTTATTATAAAAAATCCTCCTAATATTAAAATTATTAAAATTATAATTATTCTTTCTTTTTTCACATTTTTTCATCCTTTCTTTTTTTAAAAACTAAAATATAAAAATGGGTTATTTAAGCCTATGTACAAATAATAAATTGAACTACCAAAAATAGCTAATAATAGTAATTTCTGCAACCAAGTATTTGTTTTAGTTAATAGTAATTTTTCTGGTAATTTAGTAGCACATATTATCCCAATTATTATTAAACTTCCATAGATTTCTGCATATTTAACAAAATCTAATAAATAAAGTCCTTCACTCCATGTAAATAATTTGGTTAACATGATTCCTAATTGTTTCATATCTGTTATAGCAAAGATTGACCAACTTATTGGAATTAAAATTAGCATATACAAATGTCCTAAAAATTTATGTTTGTCTAAATATTTTTTTAACCATAATTTTTCAAGAACAATGATTAGACATATAAATAAGCCCCATACAATAAAATTATAATTTGCTCCATGCCATAAACCAGTAAGAATCCATACTACTAATAAATTTAAAATAGTCCTTAATTTTCCTTTTCTATTACCACCTAAAGGAATATATATATAATTTTTAAACCAATTCCCTAAACTTATGTGCCATCTTCTAAAAAACTCTGTCATACTTGTTGATAAATATGGTGTTTCAAAATTTATAGGAAGTTTAAATCCCATTATTTTTCCAAGACCCACAGCCATAAAAGAATATCCGCAAAAATCAAAATATATTTGTAAAGAATATGCTATTACACCTAACCAGGCCAGTCCTGTAGAAATACTTTCAATTCCAATCATCGAAATATCATTCCATAAGCATCCTATTCTGTTTGCTAATAATACTTTAAATCCTAAACCTACAATAAAATATTTTACCCCTATTATGCTATAAGATATATTATTTTTTCTATTATTCAATTGTCTATTTATTTCGTTATATGTTACTATTGGTCCTGATATTAATTGTGGGAACATAAGTACATACATTGCATATTTTATAATGGATTTTTCTGGCTTACATTTTTCATTATAAACATCTACTATATATGATATTGATTGAAAGGTATAAAAACTTATTCCTATTGGTAACAATAAATTTAACGGCTCCATATATACTTTGCTTATATTTGATATAATCGAAATTATAAAGTCTGAATACTTAAATAATATTAACCACATTATATTGTATATTATCCCTACTATTAATATCTTTTTATCTTTTCTTTTGCCTAATTGCTTTCCTATAATGTAATTAAATAAAATTGCAGTTGCTAATAGCAAAACATAATGTGGATGTTCCCAAGCTCCTACTATATAAAATATAATAC
>CAYXUA010000133.1:0-3498 GCA_964468015.1 uncultured Clostridium sp.
TCACAAAAAAATGTATATGGAGAAAAATTTGTATTAAGATTATTAAAGAAAAATCTAAATATTATGTCATTAGAAGAATTAGGATTTTCTTCAAGTATGCAAGATGCAATAAAATTATTTGACAGAAAAAATAGTATAACTATAATAGCAGCGCCAACAGGAGAAGGAAAAACAACTACATTGTATAGTATAATTGATATGCTAAATAAATCAGAAGTAAATATAACTACAATAGAGGACCCAGTAGAAATAAGAATTCCTGGGCTAAACCAAATAGAAGTAGACCCAAAAGCAAGTTTTTCAGATTCATTAAGAACTGTTTTAAGACAAGACCCAGATACTATTCTAGTAGGAGAAATAAGAGATTTAGAAACAGCAGAAATAGCAATGCAATCTGGACAAACTGGACATTATGTGTTATCTACAATACATACTATGGATGCGGTTGAAATAATAACTAGATTAAGAAAATTAGGGATATCTAATTATGATATAGCAAGTACAGTTGGACTATCAGTATCACAAAGACTTGTAAGAAGAATTTGTCCAAAATGTGCAAGAGAAAGAGATTATACAGAAGAAGAAAAAGAACAAATTAGAAAAGTTCTAGGAAAATATGGAATGGATGTAGAATTTAATAATAAAAAGACATATGAAGCAGTAGGATGTTCACATTGCGATAATACAGGATATTATGGAAGAGTTGCTGTATTTGAATTATTGGAGATAACAGAATTATTAAAAGAGCTAATAGTAAATGGTGAATCAACAATTGAAATTAGAAGAAGAGCAATAGAAAATGGATATAAGCCATTAGTAGTTGATGGAATACATAAAGTTCTAAATGGTACAACAACACTACAAGAATTAAATAAGAAATTACTTATATTTTAAGTAAATGGAGGAATTTTAAATGTTACAAATGGAAAAAATTTTAGATGAAGCAATTGAAAAAGGAGCATCAGATGTACACTTAATAGGTAATCATAAACCAGTTCTAAGAATAGCAAGAGATTTAAATACAATAGAAGATATGGAACCACTAACAGAGGATGATATGTGGGAGATGTATGATTTCTTCATAAGAGGAAATATAGATAAGGATGAGTTATTTAAACAGACTAGAAAATTAGATACATCTTATGAATATAATGATGTTCGTTTAAGAGTAAATATATCTTTATCTGATGATATACCAGTTGCAACATTAAGACTTATAAAAAATGAATTACCTAAATTTGAAGAATTGGGAGTACCAGATGTAGTAAGAAGAATGACATACCAACCACAGGGACTTATGTTGGTAACAGGAAAAACAAACTCTGGAAAAACAACAACATTAAATGCCTTGATTAATGAGATAAATGAAAAACAAAATAAGAAAATATTAACATTGGAAAATCCGATAGAATATAAACATACTTCAAAAAAATCCATTATAGTACAAAAAGAAGTTGGAATTGGAAAAGATTCACTTAACTTTATAGATGGTGTAAAAAACTCATTAAGAGAAGACTGCGATATATTAGTAATAGGAGAGATTAGAGATAAAGAAACAATGAATGCAGCTATAGATATGGCAGAGTCAGGACATTTAGTAATAGGAACATTACACACAAAATCATGTGCAGAAACAATAGATAGAATGATTAACTTCTATCCAATAAGTGACCAATCAAGTGTAAAATATTTAATATCATCATTATTGAAATTAGTTGTATCTCAAAGATTATTAAAAGGAACAGACGGTAAGCTAGTTTTAGTTCCAGAAGTAATGGTGGTAGATAATGTAATAGCAGGATACATAAGAAAAGAAAAATTAAGTGTCTCAGAGATAGAAGATGCTGTACAAACTAATATAGATAAAGGAAGCATAAGTTTAATAAATTCAATTGCAAGATTATTTGTTGATGATAAGATAACTCTAGAACAGGCAAAAGGTCAGATAGAAGAAAAGAATTTAGATACATTAAATAGAACAATAATGCAATTAAAAATAAGAAACAGCTAAAGAATTGAGGTGAAAACATGCCAGTATATGTTTATAGGGCGATGACTAAGGATGGGCATATAGTAAGAAATAAAATAGAAGATAATAGTAAAAGTGCAATAATAAGAAAAATAAAAAGAAATGGTTTAATGCCAATTAGCGTTGTTCAATTAAAAACTAAAACTCAAAAAAATAAGAGAAATGTAAAACATGTAGAAGAAATGCTTGAGAACTTAAACAATGGAAATGTTATAAAAAAACAAATAAAAAGGAAGGTTTCTACAAAAGAAAAAGTTACGAATTTTCTTGTAAAGACCAATAAAATAACTCCAAGAGACATTATTATATTTACACAAAAGTTTTATTTGTTAAAAAAGGCAAATTTTAATAATATACATGCATTAACTACAATAATTGAAAGTACAGAACATCCTAAATTAAAAGAAATATTGGAAGACATGCTTGCAGGTCTTGAAGCTGGAGAAAATATGTATTCTACAATGGAATATTATCCAGATGTTTTCCCTTACATATATGTTAATATGATAAAAGTTGGTGAGTTATCAGGTTCTTTAACAAGTTCTTTACAACAAGCTGTAAAATATTTAGAGGAAACAAACTCATTAAATAAGAGAATAAAAAAGATATTATTACCAAACATAATACAATTTGTTGCAATATTGGTAATGTTAATTGTAGGAACAATATTTGTAATTCCAATAGTACAAAATGTATTTGAGAGTGTAGGAACAAAAGAAGAGCTTCCAGCTGTAACAATATGGTTCTCTAATTTCCTAGATACTTTAACAGAGGTTTGGTATATACCAGTATTAGTAATACTAGCAATAGTAGCAATCATATTATTTTACATTAATACTCCAAAAGGAAAATATAATTGGCATTACTTTAAATATACAATGCCAATATTCGGACAATTAATATATGCATTAGATTTTTCAAGATTTATGAGAGCAGTATTACTAAATGTAGAAAATGGAATGAGAATACAAGATGCTCTAGAAGTAAGTAAGAATGTTGTTCATAACTATGTTTTATTATCAGTTATTGAAACATCCATAAACAATATATTAATAGGACAATCATGGATAGAGCCATTTGAAAAAACCGGACTTTCAACACCGATGATAACAGAAATGTTAAAAATAGGTATGCAAACAGACTTAGCAGAAATGATGCAAAAACTAATTGAATATATGCAAGTTGATATTGACCACATAATGGAAAAAATCATGAAGGCATTACCAGAGCTAGTATATTCAATAGTAGGTGTAATCTTAGTATTCTTCGTAGTAGTTGTCATAGTACCACTATTACAAGTATATATGGGCTCATTCTTGTTCTCAGCATATTTAGATTAATTAGTAAAAAAGAGAGAAATATATTGAACTATTTGTTCATATATCCTCTCTTTTTTGATATTAATAAAATTTAAATAAATACAAAGATAGTGATTCCAATATGCATTTTTCTAAATGAGTATAACCTTT
>CAYXUA010000134.1:0-3473 GCA_964468015.1 uncultured Clostridium sp.
TTTAATTCCAGAAAATGCAAAAATAGAATAAGAGTGATATAATTAGAATAGAAACGCTATAACTGCATCATTAATTTGCAAAATATCATCATAACAGCAAATTAATGGTGTTTTCGTTTAAGAAGGGAAGTCTGTGAAAATATGAAAAAGAAAAACGTACTAATAATTCTTAGTATAACTCTATTTACTTTGACAGCCTGTGGAAGAACAAATGAAGAAGAAGAGATTAATCAGCAGCAACTTGACATGGAACTTCAGGAAGATGTTTATGATGTAATGGAAGATGTAAAGGATACGGAACAAAATGTCCTAACCGATTTATTTGAGAATGTTGAACCAAAGTTTTCCGGGATTGGACCATATGGATATTTTGATAACGCAGAATCACAAGTTTTTAACGGTGTCGAAGTGACATATAGATTGCCCATGAATGACTCCGGATTAGTATATGAGATACTATCAGCTGGATGGTATGATTTATCTAATGGAGATACCATCGTTCTTGAAGCTGTATATGATAAGCAGGAAATGGCATCTGCCGGAATAATACCTGCATCGGATACAAAGGAATATGTAGTAACAGGACTGCCGGAGTACATTGAATCCATAGATGCGCTCACAGAATCAGATATCAATTATTTATGTGAGTATGGAAAAGAAAAAATATTTGAGAATATTTCTGAGTCATCAAGTAAAATGCAGAGTGAAGCAGAGTTTTACTATGATTTTATGAATTCTTTGTATATAAACGAAGAACAGTACTATGAAGATTTAGGTGATGAAGAAAAAAGAAAACAGGCTTCCGAAATGCAGAGAAAATATAGAAGTGCATATTATGCATTAGATAATGAGGAAATACGGTTAACGACAGAACCTATTCAGTATTCAATGGAGTTCACTCCGATTCCGGTAGAAATGGACGTTGTTTATACAAATACAAGAGGAGATAGTACCTCTGTAATAGATACATCTGGATTTGCTTCAAGTCACAGTCTGGTAATTGTATATGAAATGACAGCAGTAGACAATGTGCAGGGTGAAACCAAGTTCTATTATGCGATTGAGCTTTCTGGTAATTCAAAATGTACCGGAATATTTATAGATGCAGAGGGAAAACTGAATACGGATTCGGTATGGACAATGTCATATAGTAGTATACATATGGAAAGTATAAGCAAAAAGATGATTGAGAAAGAAAGCGTACTGACAGGAGAACCCTATAATTGTGAAAAAATAATATTCTGATTTTAACATATTTCAAAGATATAAAAACAACTTATTGACGTGAATTATAATAAATGATAATATAAAAACTGAAAATATAAACAAAAGCAAACTATTGCGAAACAATTCTATGGTTTTCAAATATTCATATGAAAACTGTGGGTAACTTGTAGCCTAGTTATTCAAAATGTCTTTTTTTTTAGAATAAGCATGAAAGTTGCGGTCGATAATAATTGACACGTACTTACAATAATGGTTACAATGAATTAACAAAAAACTTGACTTTTCGAGGTGGACATTATAAAATGTATAAAGTTTTTTTAAGCGATAGTTTTATTTTACCAAAGAAAGTGAATTGGAATATGAGTGAACAAATGAATAATAATGTCCCTAACACAAATGTATCAAATAATAGTGGTGGACAAGATCCAAGTTCCCAGAATACAAATAGTAAAGAAGTTGCTAATGCAGTTAAAAAGACTGCAGTTATTTTTACTTTAGTCTCGATACTGGTAAACATGCTTTGTTCTGGATTTTTTGGGAAAATTGGTGAAAATATTCATGACAAATCTAGTGATATTCTAAATGCACCTGAACAAATAGTAGGTCTGAATCAGGGTATCGAATCCTTAAGTGAAGAAGTAGCTGCACTCAAGGAAATGAATATTGCAATGCAATTTGCATCCATCAATGAAGACATTGAAGATACAAACGATAAAATAGATGAAGTGAAAGATGATTTAAGCGAAGACATAAAATGTATTACTAATAAAATTGATAACTTCTTGTTTGCAGGTGCATATATGAGATTATTTCCTTCTCAGGATATTTCATTTGCTCATGAAACAGTAACAAATGAATACAAATTAGCGCAACCTACATGGACAACAATGGATGTTGTTGCGGTTGATCCTGTAAGCGACAAAGAATATGTTGCAAAAGATTTAGCTAACATCACATTGCTTCTGCCTTATACAGAAAACGGACAAGAAGTATATTTCTATGGACAGTTTAACGATAATAATCATTGGGATGATAACTGTATTATAAATGTATATGAGAATAATGAACTGGTTCTTATTATGGATGCAGTTTACGATGATGGTAAATTGGTAGAATACAAACAGGTATTACCTTATACTACTGGAAAAGGTAAAGCTGCATGGATTGTTTCTGATAGAAAAGCTTTGGATGGATATAATAGCGGTAATAGTTGGAGTTATTTGAGAACAAAATCATATACAAAAAATTTCACACCGGATACAGTAGTAGCAGGTAATATTATGTCTGTAGAAAGTTTCACAGAGTCACTAGATGAAATCTTAGAAGGATTCTACCATGGAAATACATTAAATGGATTATACAATGATTCTACTGGAAATGCGTATCAAGTAAAGTATTTTGAAGATGGAACGGTTTCAATGGTTTATCAGGGAATGTTCAAAGATGGACAATTTGAAGACTCAACGGGTAACGCATGGTATATCTGTAAAGAAATAGATACAGAGTACATGTACTATAAAGGAACGTTTTCAAGTGGTAAACCACTGAATGATTCTGATAGTACATTCGAGAATCCAATTTCTTTGGAAAGAATCAAGGAAATTATTAAAGGCAAAGAGTTTGAATGCGAAATCAAATGGTATGAAAATATGTAGCTTTTAGAGTTGGACAATTTTGTCCAGCTCTTTTTTTGTTGTGATACTTATTTAATCATGTTATAATTAAAGTAAGGGGATGCTGACGGTATAAGTATGCCCTTTTATATTGCAATTAACTAATCGCCGGTATTCAAGATATCGGTTTTTTTGTTCACCGTGAACAGAATATATAATATCACAAAATGTGTTGACGAAATGTATTTTATGTGATACTATATACATATAAAGAATATTGTATTTCGAAAGGAGAAATGACATGAAGAAAAAAGTTATCATTGCAATTGTTGGTGCGACTGTCGGTATTTTGGCAGGACTGCTTGTATTTATAAATATTCCAAAAGATGGAGAGGAAGTTCCAGTAACTGATGAAGTTGCAACGGAATCAGTAATCAGTAAGACAGGCACTTCAAGTAATACTATTCTGGATGATGAGCATACTGTAGCTGAGTTTGCAACAGGAGAGTATATAGAGGATAAGCAGGAAAAGGAAACTGAAGAAGCAGAACACTTAGAAGCTGGTGGTATTTCTAAGATTGAAGAAGATGATATCAATTATGTAGCACATAAAACAGAAGTTCTTGATAATAC
>CAYXUA010000135.1:0-3443 GCA_964468015.1 uncultured Clostridium sp.
TAATATTGCAATATAATTTTAAATATGCTATATTTTATGGAGATATAGTTTATATTACTAGACAAAATCAAGCTATACAATGAGGAGGAAATAAATTTGAAAAACAGTTTGAAAACATTAGCAATGTGGCTAATAATAGGAGTAATATTTATGGTAGTTCTAGTATCTATCATAGATAGTGGGGATGGAAAATTAAGTTACTCAGAACTATTGATGAAAATAGAAAATGGGGAAGTATCAGCAGTAGAAATACAATCAGATGGTAAAAAGGCAAATGTAACATTAAAAGGAACAACAGGAGTAAAAGTAGTAAATATTCCAAGTATTGATAGCTTCATGGATTATACTCAAGAAGAGATTGCAGCAGGAAGTTTTGAATTAACAGAAAAATCTCAATCATTTGCGATAACATTACTAAGTTTATTATCACCATTTGGTTTATTAATAATATTCTTATTATTCTGGTTTATGTTCTTAAATGGTTCAGGTCAAAATGGAAACAAAACAATGTCATTTGGAAAGAGCAAAGCAAGACTAGTAGTTAATAATGAGAAAAACAAAGTAACTTTTGCAGATGTAGCAGGAGTAGATGAAGAAAAAGAGGAATTACAAGAAATTGTAGAATTCCTAAAATCACCAAAAAAATTCACAGATATGGGTGCAAGAATACCTAAAGGAGTTCTACTTGTAGGTCATCCAGGAACAGGTAAAACGTTACTTGCAAAAGCAGTAGCAGGAGAAGCAGGAGTACCATTCTTTATAATAAGTGGTTCAGACTTTGTTGAAATGTTTGTTGGTGTAGGTGCATCAAGAGTCAGAGATTTATTTGAACAAGCAAAGAAAAATGCACCATGTATAATATTTATAGATGAAATAGATGCTGTAGGACGCCAAAGAGGTGCAGGACTAGGTGGAGGCCATGATGAAAGAGAGCAAACATTGAACCAATTGCTAGTTGAAATGGACGGATTTGGAACAAACGAGGGAGTAATAGTGCTAGCTGCAACAAACAGGCCAGATGTACTAGACAAAGCATTATTAAGACCAGGAAGATTTGACAGACAAATAGTAGTATCAGCACCAGATGTTAAAGCAAGAGAACAAATATTAGAAGTGCATGCGAGAAAGAAAAGAATATCAGATGATGTTGATTTAAAAACAATTGCAAGAAATACATCAGGTTTCTCAGGAGCAGACTTAGAAAATGTATTAAATGAAGCAGCATTACTTGCAGCAAGAAGAAACCAAAAAGTAATAGATATGCAAGATATAGAAGATGCAATGATAAAAGTTACAATGGGACCTGAAAAGAAAACAAGAGTAAGAAGCGATAAAGAACAAAAATTAGTAGCATACCATGAAGCAGGTCATGCGGTAGTAAGTAGATTTTTACCAACACAAGATGCAGTTCATCAAATATCAATAGTACCAAGAGGAATGGCTGGAGGATATACAATGTATAGACCAACAGAAGATAAATCTTTCATGTCAAAATCAGAAATGGAAGAGACAATAGTATCATTACTTGGTGGTAGAGTTGCAGAAGCATTGATATTAAATGATATATCAACAGGAGCAAGCAACGATATAGAAAGAGCATCAAAAATAGCTAGAGAAATGGTAACAAAATACGGAATGAGTGAAAGACTAGGAACAATAGCATTTGGTTCAGGCCAAGAAGAAGTATTCCTAGGAAGAGACTTTGCACAACAAAAGAACTTCAGTGAAGAAACAGCAGGAGTAATCGACGAAGAAGTTAAGAGAATAATAGACAAAGCATATAATATGGCAAGACAAATATTAAATGAAAACATAGAAAAATTGCATATAGTAGCAAGCATATTACTAGAAAGAGAAAAAATCGACGGAGAAGAATTTGAAGCAATATTTAATAGTTAATAAAAAAGAGGAAAATATTTTGAGGCTGTTGAAAAAACAGACTCGAAATTCCTCTTTTTTTCTTGCGATTTTGATAAAAAAACGGAGAATTATCAAAATTCCCCGTTCCCATTTGCAATTGAAAATCCCCTAAAATGTTTTATCTAAAACTTTAACTAATTTAATATCCGGTATAAAAGTAGATGCATCTATTATTTTATTATATCCTGCAAAAAATAGTATAATGTCTTTTTTATTTAAATCAGTAACGTTTATTTTATGTCCTTTACTATTTAAAATACACACATTTTCTACCGAAAAAAAAGATCGATTTGGATAAATACTCTCACCATTACGTGATAGCTTCCAAACAAATATTGTATCATCAACTATACTGTCAATCATGCCAATATATACAGTAGAAGTATAGAGCTGCATAAAAACATAGAACAATATTATGATAATAAGTAGCATAATACTTATTATAATTTTGGATTTCGTATTCATTATTAACTCTCCTATTATATATATTTATTATTACATAAAAAGAGTAATTTACGTTGATTTGAAAAATATCATGTTCTTAAACTACGTATCAAATCAATAATTGATTGTGTTATTCTTACGGCATAAGTGTCAGAGGAATTTAATTCATATACGCCTTTTACTAGACCAATTGCATAATTATCAGAAGTACGAACTATTGGCCCCCCACTCATGCCGTCAACAACTTGGGCAGAGCAGTTAAAATAATTTGTATGTGCATTTGAAGTTGTTCCCTCTGTATAATATTGATACTGATTATCAAATTCAGGGTACCCAAATGCTCTTACAGAAACATTATTTAATTCAGAATTTGTTCCATAAGCTTGACAACCAAAGTATCCAAGGTTTGAACCTAAATTTTCTTCAAGTACGCATAAACACCAGTCATATTCATTTGAATGATTTGATATCCATTCAGATGAGTAGTAGATTTGAGACCAGCCACAAGAATTACCTTCGTATGCACCGTAATTATATCCAGGATCACAAACCCATCCAGTAAAAATACTATTATTTTTTGGATTTATAACGCAATGAGCAGCTGTTAAAAGCAGATTAGGACCAACTAGAAACCCTGAGCCTGTGCCAGTAGAAAAAAATATACGACAAGTTACTCTACTAGGAAACGATGATGTATCATATATTTTATGATAAATAACAGATGTGGCAGATGAAGTTCTATAATTATCTCTGCTAAGAACCGACTCATAAGGGTCATATGCTTCGATACGATTATAACTAATGTCGTTTGTATTATTTAGTAATGCAGTCATTTGTTTTAATTCTTCCATATTAACTTCGGTTGTTTGATTTGTAATAGCATCATATTTCAGAATTTTTTCTTCTTTTGTATTTAAGGTGTCGTTAGTTGTATCCATTATTTCATCTGTGCTAGATGCTTTGACATCATAAGAAACGATAAATAATGAAAATGTAATACTGATTAATAATGTGATGAATAATTTTGTTATTAATTTTTTTCTCGTTTTTTTCTCCTTTCACGATTTATTTATAGAATT
>CAYXUA010000136.1:0-3406 GCA_964468015.1 uncultured Clostridium sp.
CTCTAACAACAAAAAAAAAGAATAAAAGAAATAAAAAAAATGCCTTTTCAACCAATAGGAAAAAAAAAATAAAAAAAACAATATAAATTAATTAAAAAAAAAATTTTAAAATAAAAACAAAAAATTGAAAATTATAAATAAGAATAAAAAATATTGCAAATCATTTATGAATTTTAAAAATCCAAATGATATAGATAAAAGGTATAATGGCTATCAAAAACCAATTCAAAAAGATAGTTTAAAAGGAATTGGTTGTAGTACAGGTATAAGAACAGGAAAAGTAAGAGTTGTAAAAAGTTTAGGTGATATAAATCAGATACAAAAAGGAGAGATTTTAGTAACAAAATTTATAGATACTGGCTGGATAAGTAGATTTGGTATTTTAAATGGAGTTATAAGTGAGTATGGTGGTATATTGTGTCATAGCAGCATCGTAGCAAGAGAATATGAAATACCTGCAATTGTAGGCGTTGAAGATGTTGAAAAATTATTTAAAGATGGTGAAATGATAGAGATAGATGGCCATTCAGGTGAGATTAGAAAAATATGAAAAAAGTAATAGTAAGTAACAATTTTAATGATATAGAATTAGTTGGAGGAAAAGCGTATAATTTAAATATTTTAAAAGAGAGTAATATAAATGTTCCTAACTTTTTTGTTATATCTTCTAAAATGTATGAACTTTATTTAGACGAAAAATTAGATTTGAATTATGTGGAAAATTGTATAAATGAATATTGTAATAACAATTTTAAAAAAGAAACATTATTTGCAATTCGTTCTTCAGCGAATGTAGAAGATTCTAATAATATGTCTTATGCTGGGCAATTTAAATCATATTTAAATGTAGGACAAGAAGAAATTTTTAAGCATATTCAAAAATGTTGGGATTTTGCTAGTAAAAAGTGTAATATAAAAATGGCAGTTATTGTGCAACAGATGATCAAATCAGAAATATCTGGTATTGGCTTTACAGCCAATCCAGAAGGAATTTTAAATGAAGCTGTTATAACTGCGGGTAGAGGTTTGGGCAATAATATTGTCGAGGATAAAATTGCAACTATAACATATTATTATAATTTAAATGATGATATATATTATTTTGAAAAACAAGAGGATTCAATAGAATTACTTAAGACAGATATTGAAAAAATTATAGATAGCTTGAAACAGATTAAAAAAATATATAAAAAACATATGGACATAGAATGGGCAATTAGTGATAGTGAATTATATATATTGCAGGCAAGACCGATAACAACATTAGGGGAAAAAGAAATCATAGTTTTAGATAATAGCAATATTATTGAAAGTTATCCTAATATAAGTTCGCCATTAACGCAGACTTCTGCAAAAATATTGTATTCTTTAACTTTTACAGAGATTTTTAGAAAACTACTAGGTGATAAGGAAATAGAAAAGTATTTAGATATTTTTAACGATGTATTAGAAAGTGTTAATGGTAGAATTTATTATAGAATAAGTAATTGGTATACATTTTTTCAGTTTTTGCCATTCAGTAATAAAATTATAAAAATATGGCAAGAAATGTTAGGCGTCATGGATAAAAAAGTAATATATAATGAAAAGAAAATAGGGATTGGTTTAAAATTAAAATTGCTAATCAGAGCCATAGTATTATTAAAAAGAAATAATAGCACTATGTCTAGTATTGAAAAAGAATATGATAGAATACAAAAAGCTCATAATGAGAAAATGTTATTAAAAGATAAATATTCAAATTTAGAGTTACTGAAAATAAATAATGATATTGCTTCAGACACAACTAAATTAGCAGCATTAGCTTTAGTAAATGATATGTATGCTTTTATTTGTACAGGCTTTGTAAAAAGTTTAAGTAAAAATAAAAAGTATCAAAAAGAGGTAAATGATTATATTTCAAATATTTGCAATTTAGAGAGTATGAAACCAATAAATATGCTAAATGAGATTAGTAAAAATATTAGAATGGATAAGGAAGTTTATTCAGAATTTGCAAATATAAGTACAAATAATGAATTTTTTAAATTTATAGAAAAGCACAAAAATAATTCTAATATAAAAGATATAAGAAATTATATAAATATGTATGGAGATAGGGTTTTAGAAGAATTAAAAATTGAGACCAAAACTTATAGAACTGACCCACTATTATTAGTAGAAAAGATAAAAAATAACAATATTGAAACTGCCGTAAAAGATGAAAAAATAGATATTTTCAAAATAAAATGTAATTTTATTTTGAAATGGTTTATAAAAAATGCAATAAAAGGGATATCTCAAAGAGAAATGACAAGAATAAATAGAGCAAAAAGCTTTGGGATGGCGAGAGAGACTATTATGCAAATTGCTGAAAATTTTGAAAATAGTGGTGTGATAGATAATAAAGAAGATATTTTTTATATAGGATATGATGAATTAGGAAACTATATAAATAACGAAAGTATCAACTTAAAAGAAATTATAAAAAGAAGAAAACAAGAATATAAAGAATTTGAAAACATACCAAATTATTCTAGAATTGTGTTTGCCGGCAAAATTTTTAATAAGAGAATTTATAGTAATACAATGACAAATTATGAAGCCAGCAATTTGTTAGTCGGTACACCTGTTTCAACAGGTATGGTAACAGGCGAGTGCCTGATTATTGATGATATAAAGAATATTGGAGATGTAAAAAATAAGATATTAGTTACAAAAACTACAGATCCTGGTTGGGCATTTCTATTGAAAGATGCTGTAGGTTTAATATCTGAAAGAGGTTCTTTATTATCTCATACTGCGATTATATCTAGAGAATTAGGTATACCGGCGGTAGTTAATATTAAGAATGCAACTAATATATTAAAAAATGGTGATAAAATAAGGTTAGATGCAAATAAGGGTGAGATAGAAGTATTAAGAAAGGATTTATAGTAGTGTATAAAATAGTTGAATTTAATAATGAAGATGTTTATATAGAGGATTTTATTAACTTATCACATAAATTATATTCTAAAAAAGAATTTATGCAGAATGATTTTGAGTTAAAGCAATTATTAACTAATAATCATATATTTAGTAAATATTTCACTCTAAGAAAATTTCTAGTATATGAAAACAATATTGTTGTTTCTAGAGTGGCTTTGATATTTTATGAAAACGATGATAATGCATATTTTGGATTTTTTGAAACAGAAAACAATTTAGAAGCAGTAAAAGTCTTATTTAACGAGATTTACCAAAAGGTTAAACAGAATAATAAAGAACAAATAATAGGACCGGTAAATGCAAGTTTTTGGATAGGCTATAGGTTAAAGATAAATAATTTCGATGATTTACCATATATAGGTGAACCATATAATAAAGAATATTACTATAATTTATTAAAACAAGTAGGTTTTTTAGATTATGAAAAATATTACAC
>CAYXUA010000137.1:0-3335 GCA_964468015.1 uncultured Clostridium sp.
TCTTTATATGGTATATTATATAAAAAATTTTAGGAGTGTTATTTATGTCTTCTTTTGTTTTGAAAGTTATTGCAGTTGTGTCAATGTGCTTTGACCATATTGGAGCTTGTTTGACTCATGGAGTGGCTTCTGGTTGGAATTATGTTGGTAGGTTGGCTTTTCCTATTTTTGCTTTTCAGATTTCTGAGGGGTATAGTCATACTCATAATTTGAAGAGGTATTTTTGGAAGTTGTTTGTGTTTGCTCTTATTTCACAAATTCCTTTTAATTTATTTGAGTATACTTTGGGATTTGATTTGAATTTGAACGTGCTTTTTACACTTTTTCTAGGTTTGCTTGCTATTACTATTTTTGATAAGGCCCCTAATAAGCTACTTAGTTTCATTGGTGCTGCTATTTGTGTTGTTTTAGGTGAAGTTTTGCATGTTGATTATGGTTATTGGGGTGTTCTTGTTGTTTTTTGCTTTTATTTGTTTAAAAGTAATAAACTTGTTATGAGCTTGGTATTTTTATTGTTAGTTATTGCTAAGTATTGTAATAGTTTTATTGCTTCTGGCTTTTATTATAAATATATTGCATTGGCTTTGGGAACGTACTTATCTATAATTCCTATTGTTTTATATAATGGTAAACAAGGTCCTAAGACTAAATATTTCTTATATATCTTCTATCCTTTACATTTAGCTATATTAGGGCTTGCATATTCATTATAATTTTATTGGACGGCATATTCTGAGGTTGCTTTGTTTAAGTAGTATACCTTGTCTACGTCGCCTTTTTCTAGTTTTGTACTTAGGAATATTATTCTTTCGAATATATGCGTTTTTAGTAATTCTTTTAATGCTGGATTTAACATTAAATCTTCTATACTGGCACCATGTGCTGTGAATATTCCTTTTATTCCTGAACATACCGCTTGATTTATTGCTTCTACATCTTCATATGAACCTATTTCATCTGCTACTATTACTTGTGGTGCCATTGACCTTATTAGCATTTTCATTCCTATTCCTTTTGGCACATTTGATAGTACATCTGTCCTCATTCCCACATCATTTTGTGCTATTCCCTTATACATTGCAGCAAGTTCTCCTCTTTCGTCTATCATTCCTATATTTACTCCACCAAAGGCTACTGTATCTATTCCATTGCTTATTTTTCTTACTACATCTCTCAATATTGTCGTTTTTCCTGCTCCTGGTGGTGATACTATTATTGTGTTGTATATATTTTTGTTTTCTATATCTAATATGTATCTTAAAACCTTATTGCTACATCCTTTAATTTGCCTTGCTATTCTGAAGTTTAGGCTTGATATGTAGTTTATGTTTATTATTTTATTGTTTTCTATTATTACATTTCCAGATAAACCTACTCTATGACCTCCTCTTATTGTTATAAATCCATTGCAAATTTGGTTTTGGTATGAGTAAATTGAGTTTTCACATATATTTGTTATTGTTTCTAGCAGGTCATCCATTGTTACTATATAGCCTAAAATTTTTTCATCATTGTATAATTTTAAAATTATTGGTCTTCCGCTTCTTAAGCGTATTTCTTCTAATTTTAAATATTCATTAGAATTACTTTCTGAAAAATACTTGTCCAATATGTTTTTGATATTATATGAAAAATATTTAAATAAATTAAAAATAGGCATATATTCCTCCCTTGTCTAAATGCTTCTTATAATATATATATGCCTATTTTTATAAAAAAATTACTTTTTGTTTCTTAATTCTTTTACTATTCTGTCTAAATTATCTATTAAATAATCTACATCTTCTCTTGTGTTTTCTCTTCCAAAGGTTGTTCTTAATGCTCCCATTGCTGTTTCTGGTTGTAATCCAATAGCTGTAAGCACATGTGATGGCATACTAGAACCGGTTGAACATGCAGAACCTGCTGATGCACATATTCCTTGCTCATCTAGCCTTAGCAATAGCTCCTCTCCATCTACTCCTATGAATGATATATTAGCATTTCCTACTAATCTTTTGTTTCTATCTCCATTTAATTTTACATTTGGTATTCTTTTTTCTACTTGCTCTAAATAGTAATTTCTTAAGTTTTCTAGATGTTTTGTATGTTGTTCAAACTGTTCATACGCAAGTTCTAATGCGGTTCCCATTCCAATCATTCCGGGTACATTTTCTGTTCCTGCTCTTTTGTTTCTTTCTTGATGTCCTCCATTTTGTAATTTTTGAAATTCTATTCCTTCTTTTACATATAGAACTCCTATCCCTTTTGGTCCATATATTTTATGTCCTGACATAGATAATGAGTCTATATTCATTTCTTTTACATCTATCAAACAATTTCCCATAGCTTGCACACAGTCTGTATGGAAGTATATATTCTTTTGTCTAGCAATCTCTCCTATTTCTTTTATAGGCTGTAAAGTTCCAATCTCATTATTTGCAAACATTATACTTATTAATATAGTATTTTCTTTTATTGCATTTTTTAATTCCTCTATATTTACAATCCCATTTTCATCTACATTTAGATATGTTACTTCGAATCCCTCTTTTTCTAGAGTTTCACAAGTTTCTAATATAGCATGATGTTCTATCTTACTTGTTATTATATGATTTCCTTTTGCTTTATTTGCATAAGCAATTCCTTTTATTGCTAAATTATCGCTTTCACTTCCTCCACTTGTAAAATATATTTCATTTTTCTTCGCATTAATTACATGCGCAATTTTCTCCCTAGCATCTTCTACTGCTCTTCTTGCATTTCTTGCTATTCCATACATTGATGATGGATTGCCATATTCTATACTAAAGTATGGTAACATACTTTTAAGAACTTGTTCACTTACAGCAGTAGTAGCAGCATGGTCAAAATATTTTATCTGTTTCATTTTCCCCCTCCATTTAGGCATGATTATGCCTTATTTGTTGTAATATTATATATTATTCTTATTGTTTCAAAAATTCCTATATTTTATGAATTTTTTATAAAATTTGTAAGTTACATAAATCTGTGGTATAATATATTTATATTAATGCTTAAAGGAGTGTGTTATATCATGAAGACTTTAACCAACAGCGAAATCCTTACCATCCTTGCAGCTTCTTGCAAAAATTGCCATAAAACCAGCTGTCCAGTACATTGGTTAGCAAGAGGTTCTTCTCAAAAGAGTCTTAGTACTCGTTTGAATATGGAAAGGGGCAATAAAAGCGATGGAATTGTTGGCACTTTAGAAAAGTGTACCATTCTTGACCCCAAGGCACATGGTGATTTAACACTCTAACTTTTGCCCCAATTGTGGCAATCGAGTAGAGTAGAAAATTTTATTAAATAAAATTTTCATCCCCTCTCACACC
>CAYXUA010000138.1:0-3297 GCA_964468015.1 uncultured Clostridium sp.
TAAAAAAATAATGAATAATTTTCAATTACTCATTATTTTTATCTCTATTATTTTATATATATGCTTGGATCTACATATTCTCCGTCCTTTATTATTTCGAAGTGTAAATGTGGTTCATCTAGAATTTCAAAAGTTGCAGTATTTCCTACTGTTCCTATTGTTTGTCCACTTTCTACTGCTTCTCCTTCTGTTATAAATTCTGCTGTTAGTAAATTTGCATATACACTTTTAAATCCATTGTCATGCTCTATTGTTACTGTAAGTCCATATCTTGGGTCATTCTTTATTGAACTAACCTTTCCACTTGCTGCTGATTTTACTACTGTTGTTTTGTCTGCTTTTATGTCTATTCCATTATGTGTTATCCATTCTTGTAAAGTTTCAGAATATACTAATTTGTCTTTAGCAAATTCTCTTATTGTTTCCCCTTCTACAGGTTTTACAAATACTGGGTCTGACTTTTGTTCATCTTCTGTTTTTTGAGCTTCATTCTCTGATGTAACTGTTTCATTTGAATTTTTTTCTGTTGCATTTGTCTCAATTTCAGTATTGGTATTTTCATTTTTTGCTTTTTCTGTTTTATTTACCTCTACCTTATTCTCTGTTATTACATTTTTTTCTATAGTATTTGATATACTATTTTCAACTGCATTTTGTGCTTGATTTACTGTCTTTCCCATGTCTGAACTTGTTTCTTCTGTTCTTTCTTGATTTGTTATTGTATTTGGAACTAAGTCTGATATTTTAGATGTACTAAATTGACTCTCGCTAGCATCCTCCTCTATTTTGTTGCTAAAAAACATAAAACCTACTATAAAGCTTATTATTATTAATAGTATTATACTACCTACCACATACAGCAAGGTTTTTGTTCCCTCATTTTCTCTTTTTCTGTTTTCTCTTCTCATAATTTCCTCCTCAAAATATTTTTCTTATGTAATAAAATTATTTCCTATTTTTTGGAGTTTATACTTTATTTTAGTAATTTATTATTTCAATTCCTTGATAGAAATGTTTTATTATTTCTTGGTAGTTTTTTCCCTGTTTTGCAAGGCTATCACTTCCTGTTTGACTTAGTCCTACGCCATGGCCATATCCTTTCACTTGAAATTTAACTGAATTTTCTTTTAATTCTACTAAAAAATTAGCAGATCTTAATCCAAATATAGTTCTAGTTTCTACGCCTGATAAATTTACATTACCAAATTTTATTGTTTTTACTCTACCAGAGTCTGTATATTCTAAGATTTGTATAGGATTTTCGCTATTCCAGTCTATCTCTATTTCACTATGCTTTTCTTTTATTTTACTAATTATCTCATCTCTACTTACTTCTACTTCTGAACTATATTGAGAATAATTCTCTTCCCCTGATGTTTGTACCACTTGCAAATATGGATATCCGCTTCCTCCCCACACATTTATAGGCACTTCTGTTGTGCCACCGCTGTTAGAATGAAAAAATGCATTTATCGGCTCTCCATTATATGTAATAATTTGCCCTGCTGTACTATTTACTGCTTCTGTTATTTTGTTCCAGTTAGACTCTCTTTTATCTTCATCCCATCTATTTAATCTATCCTCTTTGCTTATCCATGCTTGACAGCATGCTGAACTGTCACATATATCTGCTTCTCCATGCTTTTTGTTATTATTTGCAATTTTGTACATTGTATAAGTTCTTGCTACAACTGCTTGAGCTTTTAATGCCTCTAGCTCAAAATCTGCCGGCATCTCTGCTGATACCACACCTAGTAAATACTCATCTAACTTTATTTCTTCTATTTCATTTGTAGATACATGTAATAATTTTACGGTGTTGTATTTTGAATACTCATACTGATTTTCTTTTTGCTCTACATTATCTATTTGACTTATATTTTGTACATCTTCTGTCCCCGCTGATACTGGAATTCTTGCATTCGTAAGAAAAATGGGAATTAAAAAACATATGATTACTATTCCCAATATACCTAATACTATTTTTTTCATATACACCTCTTATGCTGTTAGTTTACTTCTCATTGAAGTAAGTATCCTTTTTTCTATCCTAGATACCTGTACTTGGGTTATTCCTAGTATTTTTGCAACTTCAGTTTGTGTTTTTTCTTTATAGTATCTTAGTATTATTATTTCTTTTTCCCTTTTTTCTAAGTCTTCTATAAGCTCATTTACAGATAATTTATTTACTATCATTGTTGCTTCATCAGTTCCAGTGCTTATTGTTTCTATCTTGCTTGCTTTGTTATCATCATTACTATCATCATTTATAGATTCTATGGTTCTACTAGAATCTAATGCTACTGCAATTTCTTCTTTCGAAACATTTAGTTTCTCTGATAAGATGTTTATACTTATTTCTTTCCCTTCTTTTTGCATATATTCTTTTTCTAATTCTCTTATCTTCATTCCTAATTCTTTTATACTTCTACTTACTTTTATTAGTCCATCATCCCTTATAAATCTTTTTATTTCACCTAATATGTATGGTACTGCATATGTTGATATTTTTACATCAAAGCTTGTATCAAATCTCTTTATTGCCTTTATAAAGCCCATACAACCAATTTGATACAAATCATCTACTTCATATCCTCTACCTGTAAACCTTTTGACAATGCTCCATGTAAGTCCATTATTGTCTTTTAATATTTTTTCCATAGCCTCCTCATTTCCTTTTTGCGCAGCAATAATGTCCTCTCTATTTGTTTCATACATAGTAGCTCCCTTCTTTTGTTATTTAAATGTTATATGTACTTTGTAATTCTAAAGTTTCTGGCTTTTTTATAAGCTTTTTCATTGTAACCTTTGTACCTAAGCCAAGTATAGATTCTATTTTTACTTCATCCATAAAACTCTCCATTATGGTAAATCCCATTCCTGACCTTTCTAAATTTGGTTTTGAGGTATATAAAGGTTCTCTTGCCATTTCTATGTTTTCAATGCCTTTACCGGTATCTGATATTTCTATTTGTATATTTCCAGCATACATTCTGCATTCGACTTTTACTATTCCCTCTCTATCTTCATATCCATGTATAATAGCATTTGTAACAGCCTCTGATACAGCTGTTTTAATATCTGCTAATTCTTCTATTGTTGGGTCTAATTGAGATGCAAAAGCTGCTACTGTAATTCTTGCAAACGCTTCATTATTAGATTTACTCAAAAATTCTAATTTCATCTCATTTTCATAAACATCACTCATTTAACTTCTTCCTTTCTATCATATTTCTATTCTAGGCTGAGGATTGCCAATAGGGACGGGGATTTTGCCAATAGGGACGGGGGATTTTG
>CAYXUA010000139.1:0-3293 GCA_964468015.1 uncultured Clostridium sp.
TTCTGGATGTAGCTTTAATTCAAATTCAAATTATTCAAATGATAATTTTACTGATAACAATTACAATACTAGCAAAGTTTCATCTAACAATACTAAAAATTCTATAACTGAACCTGAAAAAACGCTTCCAATAGAGATTTCAAGCTTTTCTACCAAAATACATGATAAAACATCAAGTAGACAAAACAATATCCAAATTACAGTTTCAAAATTAAATGGTACTACCATAAACCCAGGAGAAGAATTTTCTTTTTGCGAAATAGTAGGTAAAGCGACTGCTGATAAAGGATATGAAAAAGCTAAAATATTTGATAAAGATGGAAATGTAACAGAAGGCTATCGGAGGAGGTAATTGTCAAGTTAGTACTACTATATACAATGCAGTAAAAGATTTATCCGGCATAGAAATTACCGAAAGACACGAACACAGTAATGATGTACCATATATAGAGAAAGGATTAGATGCTGCCGTTGCATATGGTGCAGAAGATTTGAAATTTAAAAATAATAATGATTACTCAATAACAATAGATGTATCAGCTACTGAAAATGATGTAATGGTTAGTATAAAAAAATAGCTACCTAAATTTAGGTAGCTATTTTTGGAGAGCTATTATTATTTAAATCTCCATGCCCATACGAATTGGTTAGGATTAAAGTTCTTTCTCTCCGGGAGTTCAACAGCTTCGAATTTTAATTCTTCTGCCCAAGAATCAAGTAAGTATTTCAAATTTATACAGGACTTTCCAATTACAAAACCTTTGGAATAGTTTCTTAATTGCCTTAAGAAATCCTTCTGAAATTCTACTTGTTTATCGTTTTCCCATTCATTCCACAAAGACGAAATATCAATTTCATCAATTTTGTCGTAGTATAAGCAGTCTACAATTCGTCCATGCCGTTCTTCTCCCTCAATGAGAAATACACATAACTTCTGTTCTACGCTATTTACACTTTGTCTGATTTCAGCTTTCATGATAAAAGCCCTCCTTCTTGTAATATGTTCTAATGAACTTAACTATATTTTATCACATTATGTAAAATTAGTCAATTTTACATTCTTTCTGGAATTTTTATAGCTAAAATATTTAATAAGTCCTCATTTATTTCTTTTACTTTTTTAGAAAGCTCTATCCATGATTGTTTTTGCCCAGTATTTTCTTCTGTTAGTATTTTATTGTTATTATAGAAATTGCTATACAATGAACTCAATTCATATAAATAATCAGCTATTTCAGTTAATGACTTATTGTTATACGCAGATAATAATACTTCATTTTTCTCTAGCATTTTTAGCATTAATTGTCTCTCTATATCTGTTTTAGGTTCTAAAATTCTTCCATTGCAATCGATTCCTGCCTCTTTTGCTTTTGTTAGTAATGATTTTATTCTTACTGTTGAATACAAGATATATGGACCTGTTTTCCCTTGTGCCTCTGTAAATTTTTCTACATCAAATATATAGTCTGTCATTCTGTCTGATATCGCATCTGCATATTTTATTGAAGCTGTGGCTATAGTTTCAGCTATTTCTTCCTTCTCTTCTTCACTATAATCTGCAAATTTTTCATCACTTATTTTTCCTCTCGCCACTTCTTTTGCCGTGTCTAATAATTGTGATAATCTCATTACTCCTCCATCTCTTGTTTTGAATGGTTTGCCATCTTTGCCATTCATTGTTCCAAATCCCAAAAACTTAAGCTTTGTCTCTTCTGGTACAAGGCCAGATTTATATGCTGCTCTAAATATTTGTTTGAAATGTAGTTCTTGTCTTGCGTCAACAACATACCATATTTCCTCTGGTTTGTATTCTCTCATTCTTTGCATTAGAGTTGCTAATTCTGTTGCTTGATACCCTACTGAATCATTTTGAGTTTTTACTATTATAGGGGGAACTGGAGCTGAATCGCTATCTTCTGCTACCTCCATTATTGTTGCACCTTGACTTTCTCGTAAAAAGCCTTTTTCATTTAAAAAGTCTATTACCTCTGGAATTGCATCATTACTATCACTTTCACCTTTCCATAAGTCAAATTCTACGTCTAGTCTATTGTAATCTTTTTTCATTTCGTCTATTGAAACTTTAACTAATTTTTGCCACAATGCATAATAACCTCTATGACCTTCTTTATCTGCATTTTGAAGAATTGCGGTAGCTTGTCTTGCTTCTTCCATTTTGTCTGGATTTTCTTTCGCTTTTGTATTTGCAACTGGATATATTTCTTCTAATTCTTTTGCTGTCACAGGACTCTCAGCTGGATATTCGTCAGTATAACTTGCATCAAAATACACTAAATCCGGCATTCTTTCTTTTATTTCGCATATAACTAGTCCCATCTGTCTTCCCCAATCACCTAGATGTATATCTCCTATGACAGTATTTCCAAGTTCTTTGGCTAGTCTTTTTAATCCCTCTCCAATGATTGCAGAACGCAAATGTCCAACATGTAGTGGTTTTGCTACATTTGGTCCACCATAATCTATTATTATACTATTGTTCATTTTTATTTCTTCTGGATTCTGATTTACTTTTTCTGCTATATACTCATCTCTAACAACAATATTTATAAATCCTGGTCCTTCAACTGTTATTGTTTTTATTTTTTCATTTTCTTCTATTTGTTCAACGACTTTGTTTGCTATATTTCTAGGATTATCCCTATATTTTCTTGCTAATTCAAATGCACTATTACATTGAAATTGAGATAAATCTGGCCTATCTGATTTTTTTACGATTTCTCCCTCGATTTCATATTCAGCTTTTTTAAAAGCATTTAAAAATATTTCATTAATCTCTTTTATTAAAGTCATTTTAATTACCTCTCTTTATTTAATAACGCATAGATTATATCATGTTATTCCCCATTTATGCAAGATAGATACTAATATAAAAATACGATATTATGAAAAACATAATATCGCATTTTTATATTACTCTGCTTTTTTTGCAACTACTTCTTTGCCATCATAATATCCACAGTTTGGACAAACTCTGTGTTGTAAAACTGGTTCATGACAATGTTTACAAGTAGCTAAATTTTGATTTTCTAATTTCCATGTTGATCTTTTCGCACCTGTTCTTGCTTTTGACCATCTTCTTTTTGGTTGTGCCATTTTATTCCCCCCTCGTATCTTGTGTTATATATGTAAATAAATCATATTAACTAATGTGCTAAATACAAGTATACAAGTTTTTTTCATTTTTGTCAATAGTTGCTAGTGATTTTATAGACTATAAAATGTAGGTTAGTCAAACATATGTCACACTTTTTTGAAAAATATATAGTTTGAAT
>CAYXUA010000140.1:0-3273 GCA_964468015.1 uncultured Clostridium sp.
TATATTATTACTTTTGAATTTAAACATATCAAATATATTTTTATTGAGCAATATAATTCCTAAAGTTCCTCCGATATGACAACCATAAACCAATATCGTATATGGCAAATGGATTATTTAAAAAAATTATTATAGCAGCTGCTGCTAGACTCGTATATATATCTGCTTTCCTATAGAGCAGTTTGGCTAATAGAATTATTATACCCATAATTCCTGCTCTAAGCACAGCTGCTGATGAGCCTGTTAGTATCACAAACAAAATTATTATAACAATACTAACAAAATAAGAACCTCTTTTCCCCATTTTGCTAACTTTTAGCGCAAAACCTACAGCTATAATTATATATGAAACATGTTGTCCTGATACTGCAAGCAAATGTGCTAAACTACTATTTTTGAAGTCATTTACAGTGTCTTCATCAATATTTTGCGTATCTCCAATAAGTAGCCCTATTAAAATTCCTGAAGCATTATTGCTTTGTATTATTTTTTTTGAGTTATTAATTATTATATTTCTGAACCCATTAATTCCTTGCAAAATAAATCCAAGTTTATCTTGCTCTATTATTTTCACTTTAGTTCCTTCTATTACTCCATATATTTGCTTTGTTTTAAGATAATCTGAATAATCAAATCCTCCAAAATTCCTTGATGTACTCGGCGAATTATATTCTCCCTCTATTTTTATTAAAGCACCATAGGGTAATTTTTCTGTATTTTTCTTTAGCTGCAATATATATTTTTTATTATTTATTTCTGTATCTCCTACAATTTTCACCGTATATTTAACTCTATATGTTGTTTCTTGGGGGCTACTTATAACAATGGCTGTTTCATTTATTTCTTTTAGCTTATATAATTCTTCGTATGAATTATTTTGTACCTTTATGTATATGACTCCTATTGTAAACATTAGTAGAAATATTAATATTTGCCTCCAAAACATTTTTGCTATTTTCTTATATTTGCTAAAAAACAATAAGATTATACCAATAGGCAAAATAAGAGCCATACTTATTTTTAAGTATAGCCCCCATATTATACCTATAATTAATCCTAAACTTGCAATTAAAACTGGTCTATTTATTTTTAATCTCTCCTATCTTAATTGCCCCCATTTAAATAATTCTTCTTGCACATACAAATCTTGGATCATAGTATGAATTGTATACAGAATCTATGACAATTCCTCTTGATGCATTTGCTGCATGTATGAATTTGTCGTTTCCTATATAAATTCCAACATGTCCTATTTTGCTCTTAGAATCATTTAAAAATATTATTATATCTCCCTCTTGCATTTCACTTCTATTTACTTCTTTACCATTTTTTGCTTGCCCTGATGTTGTTCTACTTAAAGTGTATCCAAAATGTTCAAATACATATTTAGTAAATCCTGAACAGTCCACCCCTGTATTTGGATTATTTCCACCACTTACATATTTTCCACCTAAAAATGTTTTGGCATATGCAACAATTTCTGTGCCCTTGCTTGTTTTTTCTGGTACTACTTCTTCTGTTGTAGTATTTTCTTCAATACTCGTATCTTCCACTTGCTCTTGTTTCTGTTCCTCTTCTTGTTTCTCATTTGATGATGTTCTTGCCTCTGTCATACTTCTTGAAGTTGTTGGCTCAACCTTTTCATCTGAGATTAACTTTTTATTAATATATCCAGTCACACCATTTACATCTACTTGGTACCAGCCATTTTTCTCACCTAGAATTTTAACTTCTTGGTTTAATTTAATTGTTATAATATGTTCTGTATCTACTGAAGCACCTTCTCTGACATTTGCATTTTCTACATTTACATATCCTACTTTGTCAGTAGCTTCTTCTGGTTCTGTTGAAGGTTGTTCTTCTGGCTCTTGCTCTACCGGCGTCGTTTCCGGCTCTGTCGTTTCTGGTTTACTAGTTTCTTGTACTGTCTCTTCAAGAGCTGATTTAGGTAACCAGCCTGTATATTTATCTGTTTCTACATATATCCAATTATTTGCAATTTGAATTACTGTTACAGTCGCCCCAGAGCTAAGATTTTCTATCACTGAAGCATACAATACTGGTATAATATATAATTTTGCATCCTTATTTAATTTGCATTTATCTCCGATCTCTATAGAAACTACACTAGTTGAACTTACTGGAGCTTCGTCATTATCTTCTGTTTTATTATTATCTTCTTTTGGTTCATCTTCTGTATTAGTGTTGGTAATTTCTTCATTCACTTTTAAATACTCGCTATATACATATCCTTCAAATCCATCATATTCTATCTTGTACCAATTACCTTTTTTTTCTAAAACTGTTACTTTGTCATCTTTGTATACATTTGTTACAATTTCTGAATCAGTAGAATCTGACTCTCTTACTCTAACAGTATTTCCTGTAACCGTTCCAGTTGTTGCATATGAAGACATTGAAAACGCTATATTTATTCCTATAATTAGTGCTAGTATTAGTAGAAGTTTTTTTACTTTCATATTAATACTTCTCTCCCTATTTTTAATTTTCATATAGTATATACTTAATTTGGTAATCTGTCAATGTGAATTTTTTCGTTAGCTGGCATAAAAAATAAGCAGGTAAATACCTGCTTATTTTTTAAGGGATTGGGATTTCATATTTAGCTAAACTTTTTTCTAAATTTCTCTTCAGAATATAGTTTTCACTAATTAACCATAATGTAGTTGTGGCTTTACCATCTATCGCTACATCATCAGTATAGTATACTCTAACTTTATCCGAATAACGAATATCGTCTTTAACTACAAAGCCGTTTCTTTTATTAGATTCACGAGCCTTGACTTGGTAGTTATGTGCTTTAATGATTGGACTTACAATGTTTTGTACATTTTCTTGAGTAAATAAGAATGGAATTTCATCAACTGAGAAATGTACATTCAGATAAGTCTCATCAGCCTTCTCTACCCATTTCGTATTCAGTCCTATGTCTACCTTTTTTTGTACATCTATACTTCTATCTTCATAAAAGTAATAGACTGCTGCAAGCACTATACCCATTACAAATGCAATGTAGTATAACCGTTTTGCAAATCTTAGAACTGGATATACACCAAAATGAACTTTTTCCCAAATTCTCTTAATTGCTTTTAACATAGATGTCATCTCCCTTTTGTATAAAAGTTTTCATTATACTTATATTATAGCACGATTCCTGTATTATGTCTACAAAACAAAGAAACCTAAAATTAGGTTTCTGTAGGTTAGTCAAACATATGTCACACTTTTTTGAAAAATATATAGTTTGAATAC
>CAYXUA010000141.1:0-3248 GCA_964468015.1 uncultured Clostridium sp.
TGTTTACTCATGTTTTGCCTCCATTTTTTCAAAATGACTATTTTACTGTCCTATTTAAATTTAACCGTTCGGATCGGTTACAACGTATGAGCTATGGAGTTGCATGAGGGAAGGTTTTACAAAGAATCTTGTCTTACCACTTCCCGAACCACCGATTACAAGAATATTCTTGTTTCTGGCATACTTTGGCTCCTTTGGTCTGCCTGACATCATAAGACTTTCCGTCTGTGTCAACGGAATGTTCTTTTCAAATTCCTTATCCATATAAGGAGCGATATCTTTTGCTGTTCCCCAACGAGCAGAACCATACTCCACGCCCGGTCTGAATTTCCTTGCATTTTTCGCCTTTTGTAATACCACTAATTTCAAAGCAATACCACAAGCTACTCCAATACCTAAATCGGTCAGATGAAAGCTTGGGAATGGATTCTCTAAAATATCGCCCAGTTCCTGTATGAACACCATTGCTTTTTCCGAAAAATCATTTCCATCTGCTAGGCGATACATTCTTGAAATCAGATTTGCAAAATATCCGATCAATATATAAGGCATATTCATGAGCAAAATCTTCTTGGTATCCGTTTCTTTTAACTGTTCCCTGAAGTTCTCGTGAATCCGCTTGAGGTCAGCTCTAATTCCATTTATCACTTTGCTCATCGACACTCTTCCCTCGTTCTTTTTCGCTCTCTCCTACGCTCTTTTTGCTTTCTCTTATTTACAATTTCTTTGAAATGTGCTAGCCTTTCCTTCACAGACACCCTGGACTTTTTCTTTTCATTCTCATGAACAAATTCTTTAAAAGCCTGTGCAAGCACATCCTTATCCTTTGCCTTAAAAAAAACAAGATACTTCGGTGGTTCTGTTGTTTTATCCTTTTTCACTGCAAAATCAATGTTGTATTTCCTCGCCACTTTCTCAAATGACTTTATATTTCCCTCATTGATTTCTATCGTAGAAGCTCCATATCCTTGACCAACAAGCTTTTTCACGCTGGTTTTCCCATGTGTATTCACCTTTTTATTCTTATGATGATTCAAATACAGCTTCATAGCTTCCTTCAGAACATTTGCTGTCAACTTTGCAGTTTTTACGCTAAGGGCAATCACTTTCTGATTGACTTCCTCCTGCATAATCCCCTCCGACTGTTATTATGATAATTGTGATTGCTATGGCGGAATGCCATGAAGAATATAGTTATCTGTCATATGTCCTCCTGTCTGCTTTGGTCACTGTGACCAAAGGTATTATCGTGGACAATTACTTTCAAACATAAGAGAAGCGGCTTGGAACCTGCTATTATTCCTTACCGCTTCTCTAGTCTTATTTATTTTTCGTCCTGCGACATGATAACTATATCAGATGTGGGGTGTGACAAACAGTGACTTTGAGTGACGAATTTTCGTATTATCAAATATCTCAATTGAACAATCCATCACCTATTAATAAACCATCTCTACTTCCAGTTCTTTATATTTTTTCTATTATAGCTGCCCTTTCCATTTGTATTTCTAAGAAAATATTTTTATTTCCTTTAAAAACATCTGGATGAAATTCCTTTGCAAGAATCCTATATTCATGTCTTAGTATTCCAATATTAGTATGCGCTTCTGGCGAAAACCAACTATCCTTATATGGTTTACAAATTACTTTACTGCTCGTATCATCTTTCTTGTTATTATGTTCTCTCTCAATTTTTGATGTAATTTGCTGTTCTATATCCTTATATAATTTCTTTGAAACCCAAAATCTTATTGAATGATACTCGATAAACATACCATCTTCTAAATCATATTCAAAAAATAAATTAAAATTCTCATATAGTCTCATCATCATTCTAATAAAAATATCATCAGAGTTTTTATAGTCTTCAATTAATTCTTCCATCCGTCTTCTTGCGTTCATGGTTGAATTTTCTAGTTCTTCTGTAAGTTCTTCAACCATCTCTGTCAAATTCTCAACAAGACTTTTAGTTAAATTTGGTGACTCCCTCATATCTGCTAATGAAGATTTTATATCATTTAGTCTATCCATATTATCATTGTATTTTCCTAAATTCTCTTCATAACTTTCGCTATTTCGATGTTTTTCTACCTCTTTCCCATACTGCTTATTCTGCTTTTCAGCCTCATTAATTAGTTCATTTCCTAGATATTCAATCGCATTTCTAGAAATCTCTTCTACTTGTTCTGCTAGTAATGCCTTTTTGAGCCTTTTTTTCGCACTTTCCAAATTAATATATATACTCTTATACTCATCAGTATAATAAAATAACTTCTCAAAGATTTCCCAGTTATGTTTTATAGCCGCTAATAATTTATAATCAAACAATGAATCTAACTCATAATCCCTTTTCTCACCAGAAAAATAATTGAATCCTGAATTAATTTGTACTTTTTCTGCTGCCATCCTAAATCTGGTAGTCTTCTCCATGTCTATTCTTGTGATATTCATTATTTGCTTAATAATATCTGACTTATTAAGCAAAAGCATATAATGTAAATAATCTAACCCGTATGCGAGCCCTCTTTCATCTGGATAATATAATACTTTCTCTCCTTTATTAACTCTATCAATAACATATGTATATTTTGATATGTGACATCTAATCATAAAAGAAACAATATCTTCAAATTTAATTCCCATATACTGTAAACATAATTCTTCATAATCTTTTTTTAGTATTTCAACATCCTTATAATACAATCTTTTTATTTTTGCAATATACTCGATACACGGAATTTTATTTTCAAAATATTCTGGAATATCTTCTAGCAATTGCCTTTTATCAATATATGCATTTACTTCTCCTACACAATCATATGGTTTTTCACTATATGCAATACTAAATTCTCCACATTCAATTTCATTAATTATTATATCATCTATCATTTTTTTAATTTCAGATACTGTAAATATCTTTCTATATATAGAAAGCGCCCAATCATTATAAAGCTCTTGTTTATTTGATTCATCATTTATTGACTCTTGAAAAAGCAAAAATCTAAATACTTCTTCTTGTCCCATTCTTTCATATTCAAAGTCCTTAGTATGCAAAAAACTCTTCAATGTATTAAAACCTGGTTTTTCAAAATTAGGATCACTATTCTCATTATTAACATTTTTCACCCAATTTCTTGTATCTTCAATTGCCCACTCAAATAATTCTTTCCAATCTTTCTTAGCATCATTTTCTTTATTTATTATATTTTTTTGCATTAATAAATATATCTTTTTAAATTCATTTAGAT
>CAYXUA010000142.1:0-3204 GCA_964468015.1 uncultured Clostridium sp.
GTGTGAGAGGGGATGAAAATTTTATTTAATAAAATTTTCTACTCTACTCGATTGACACACAAATATGAACCAAAACATATTATAACTCTAAGGGGGCCTTGATATGTTGGAATTTATAATGTTTGGAATACTATGGACTTTGGCTATATATGGATTTATTGAAATAGTAAAAACAATATACTTTGTTTTAGTACATACAAAACTACATTCGAATGGAATATATCTCATTGTAGCAGTAAAAAATCAAGAGGAAAAAATAGAGGGGGTATTAAGAAGTATTTTATTTAGGTTCATATATGGAAAAGAAGAAAATATAAATGACGTAATAGTTACAGATTTAGGTTCAAAAGATAAAACGCCAGAAATAATAGAAAAATTGGGAAGAGATTATGACTCAGTAAAAATATTAAGTTGGAAGGAATGTAAAGAACTAATTGAAAATTTAAATGAAAAATGATACACTAAGGTAAATTATATAATGAAGAGGGAAACTATGGAACTAAAAGGTCAAATAGGAGAGTTTATATATCAAAATGAAGTAAATGGATATAGCATTTGTGAGTTTTACATAGATAACGAAGAACTAATTACAGCTGTAGGATATTTACCATTTATAAATACAGGTGATACCCTAAAAATTACAGGCAATTATGTTACACATAAAGAATATGGGGAACAGTTTAAAATAGAAACTTTTGAAAAATGTCTTCCAGAAACTCTAGAGGGATTAGAAAGATATCTATCAGGAGGAATAGTAAAAGGAATAGGTCCTGCAATAGCAAAAAGAATTGTTAAAACATTTGGAGATGAAACACTTGAGATACTAAGAAATGACCCACAAAAACTATCTCACATAAAAGGCATAACTTATGAAAGAGCAGAGGAGATAGTAAATGAATTTAATGAAAAATGGGAATTGTGGCAAATTGTAGGTTTTCTAGAGAAATTTGGAATAAGTAGTTCGAATTGTAAAAAGGTATATACAGAACTAGGAGCAAATGCAGTAGAAGAAATAAAGAAAAATCCATACATATTGGTAGATATAACCTATGGAGTAGATTTCAAGAAAATCGACAAAATGGCATTAGATATAGGAATGGACGTAAATAGCACTAAAAGAATAGAAAGTGCTATAAAATATGCTTTAAACTTAAGTAGCAATAATGGTCATACTTGTACAGTAAGAGAAAACTTATGTAGTTTTGTTAAAGAATTGCTAAATGTAGAGCAAGAATATATAGATGAAGCTATAATAAATCTAAAAGCCAAGAAAGAAGTTGTAGAAGAAAATAGAAATGAAAAAACATGGCTATATCTGTACCCGACAAACACTGCAGAACAAAATGTAGCAGATAAATTATTGAGATTACAAAAAGCAAAGAATATAAAGAAAATAAAAAATATTAAAGCAGAAATACTAAAACAAGAAAAAATGCTAGATATAATATTATCTGAAGAACAAAAAGAGGCAATAGAACTTGTAAATGACAATAATGTATGTGTAATTACAGGAGGACCAGGAACAGGAAAAACTACAATAATAAAAAGCATAATAGATATATATAAGATACAAAAGAAAAAATCTGTACTATGTGCACCAACAGGAAGAGCAGCCAAGAGAATGCAAGAAACAACTGGAGAGGAAGCTAAAACAATACACAGACTATTAGAGATTGGAAAATTAGAAGAAGACAGAACAAAAGTAGAGTATGAAGTGGCACCAATAGATGCTGACATAATAATAATAGATGAAATGTCAATGGTTGATCTATATATTATGAATTATCTAATGAAGGCAATATATTTAGGAACAAAACTAATTCTAGTAGGAGACGAAAATCAATTGCCGTCAGTGGGACCGGGCTCAATATTAAAAGATATCATTGCTTCAGAAGAAATACCAGTAGTGCGTTTGCAAAAAATATTTAGACAAGCAGCTAAAAGTAAAATAGTAGTAAATGCACATAATGTAAACAATGGACAAACATTCACAAATAAGGAAAAGAGAGAAGAAAATCAAGAACAAAATGATGATTTCTTTTATATAAACGAGCAAATGTCAGAAAAAATACTAGCAAATATAGTTTCGTTATGTACAGGTAGGCTAAAAAATTATGGAAATTATGATTTCTTTGAAAATATACAGGTACTAACACCAACCAAAAAAGGATTGTTAGGAACAAGAGAGTTAAATAAACAGTTGCAAAAAGCAATAAACCCAGAAAGTGACTTGAAAAACGAAAAAACATATGGAGAAATAATATTTAGAGAAGGCGACAGAGTAATGCAAATAAAAAATAATTATGATATATACTGGGAAAAAAGGAAAGGAACTTATGAAACTGGAATAGGTGTATTTAACGGAGAAATAGGGAAAATAGTAAGAATAGATAATTCAGAGAAACAAATGAAAATAGAATTTGATGATGAAAGAGAAGCTTGGTATGCGTTTAATGAATTAGACCAATTAGAACATGCCTATAGCATAACAATACATAAATCACAAGGAAGTGAATTTGATGTAGTAATACTTGTAATACCAAGGGTGTATCAAATGTTATTAACTAGAAATTTATTATATACAGCACTAACCAGAGCAAAAAAATTATTAGTAGTAATAGGAGGAAAGGACACAATAGACTTCATGATACAAAATACAGATACAAAACAAAGAAATACGGGACTTGAGTATAAAATAAAAAATAATTTAATGTTGAACTTCTAAATTTGTAAAATTATGCGAAATGTGCTAAAATATCAGTATATGCATAAAGCATAATTAGTAAAGGAGTGACACATAATGTACAAAGTAATAACACGGCTAAATCAAGTACAAATTGGCAATGAACTTAGAAAAATCCGTGAAACAAGAGGTATTACTCAGTCTGATTTGGCTAAAGAAATAGGGGCATGTCAGACCACGATATCAAAAATTGAAGGCGGAAAAAATCAAGATATGTCCTTGCAGATGTTTTTAGAGATATGCAAGAAGCTGAATGTTAGCTTGGTTATTACTGATGAGCAAACGAATTCAGAAACAACAATTGCAGGGCTCATTCAAAAACTACAGGGCAAAGGACTAAGGCTAATTTTAGAGCCTGAAAATTAATCACTCTTACAAGAACCATCTATTTTATAGATGGTTTTTGTTTGTATGACGGGCATGTCATAAATCTAGGGTGAAAGTCCCAAGAGGCGTATTTG
>CAYXUA010000143.1:0-3134 GCA_964468015.1 uncultured Clostridium sp.
GCATTGAATACAGGACTAAATATTGCATTAAGAGTTGTACTCCCTGATTTGATAGAAGAACAAGTAATAGGAGTAAAAAACATACTAATGGATGAAGGATTAAAAGATGGATTTAATACAATTGTAAATTCAGCAATAGATTTAGGAAAAAGTGCAGCAGGAATATTTACTGGAAAATTCGAAAATACAACACAAGTAGAAAATGTTGTAAAAAAAGGTGGAATAATAGATTCAACATCCGAGATATTAGATAGTGCAATAAATCTTGCAAAGAAAAATAAAGTAATAAATACAACAACAGCTAATATGCTTAAGAATGGAAAAAATGTTATATTAGATAGTATAAATAATAGTGTGGAAAATATGCTAACAAATCAAATTAAATCAGTAGAAAAATTGCAAACTTCTATAATAAATTGGAGAGAGGCATATAATGAAAAAGATATAACAAAAATGAACAAGGAATTTAAAAAGATAAATAAAGAACTGAGCAATGTAATGCCACTGGAAAATGTTATAAATGAGGCCAGAGAAATAGAGAATATTCATAATTTAATAAAAAGTAATGGTAATAATTTTAATCTATCCACAACGCAAGTCGAATTAGCAAAAAAATTGGTATAAAGTGGCGAATATAACTTGCAAAATTGCTTACGGTTTAGTATAATACAGAGGAAGAGAAAAAGCGAAAAGAGGTAAAAAAATGGACGAATTTCAAGAAAACATTATTGAGAGAGATATCGAGGAAGAGATGAGAACTGCTTACATAGATTATGCTATGAGTGTAATCGTTTCTCGTGCTCTACCAGATGTTAGAGATGGTTTGAAACCAGTACACAGAAGAATATTATATGCAATGTATGAAGATGGAATAACTTCAGATAAGCCATATAGAAAATGTGCTAATACAGTAGGTTCAGTTTTAGGAAGATATCATCCACATGGTGATGCATCAGTATATGACGCAATGGTAAGAATGGCACAAGACTTTTCATTGAGATATAGATTAATTGATGGTCATGGAAATTTTGGTTCTATAGATGGTGATGGGGCAGCAGCCATGAGGTATACTGAAGCGAGAATGGCAAAAATAGCTGAATATATGCTTACAGATATCGAAAAAAATACAGTTGATTTTATGCCAAACTATGATGATAGATTACAAGAACCAAGAGTATTACCAGCCAAAGTACCAACACTATTAGTAAATGGTTCAAATGGAATAGCAGTAGGAATGGCAACAAATATACCACCACATAATTTAACGGAAATCATTAACGGAATTATAAAAATAATTGATGAAGATAATGTAACAGATGAAGACTTAATGTCTGTAATAAAAGGACCAGATTTCCCAACAGAAGGAATAATTCTAGGAAAAGAAGGTATAAAACAAGCATATACAACAGGTAGAGGAAAAATAACACTTAGAGCAGAAGCAGAAATAGAAGAAAGTAGCAATAACAGACAGAGAATAATAGTATCATCTTTACCATACCAAGTAAATAAAGCTAAATTAATAGAACATATTGCCAATTTAGTTAGAGAAAAGAGATTAGAGGGAATATCAGATTTAAGAGATGAATCAGATAGAAATGAAAAAGTAAGAATAGTTATAGAGTTAAAAAGAGATGCAAATCCACAAGTTGTATTAAATCAATTGTACAAAAACACCCAAATGCAAGATACCTTTGGAATAATAATGTTAGCTCTTGTAAATGGAGAACCTAAAATACTAACACTAAGACAATGTCTAGACCATTATTTGCAACATAGAGAAGAAGTTGTCATAAGAAGAACAAAATTTGAGTTAGAAAAAGCAGAAGCAAGAGCTCATATATTAGAAGGATTAAGAATAGCAATAGATAATATCGATGAAGTAATTCAAATAATAAGGTCTTCATATGATGACGCAAAAGAAAGATTAATGGAAAGATTTGGGCTTACAGACATACAAGCACAAGCAATACTAGACATGAGATTAAAGACATTATCAGGATTGCAAAGAGAGAAAATAGAAGAAGAATATGCAGAATTACTAAAATTAATAGCTCATTTGAAAGAAATACTAGGAAGTGAAAAGCTAGTATTACAAATAATAAAAGAAGAATTGCTAGAAATACAAGAAAAATTTGGGGACGAAAGAAAAACAAAGATAGTAGCAGCAGAGGGAGAAATAAATGTAGAAGACCTAATAAAAGAAGAACAAACAGTTATAGCTTTAACACACTTTGGATATATAAAAAGAATGCCAGTAGATACATATAGAAGTCAAAAAAGAGGTGGAAAAGGAATAACAGGAATAGCAACCAAAGAAGATGACTTTGTAAAAGAAATATTTACAGCATCAACACATGATACAATATTGTTCTTTAGTAATAAAGGTAAGTTATATAGACTAAAAGGATATGAAATACCAGAGGCTGGAAGAACAGCAAAAGGAACAGCAATAGTTAATTTATTAAGTCTAGATGCAGGAGAGAAAATATCAACAATAATAACAATTCAAAACTTTGCAGAAGGAAAATATCTGTTATTTGGAACAAGAAAAGGATTTATAAAGAAGACACCAATACTAGAATATAATTCAGCAAGAAAAACAGGACTACAAGCAATAACATTAAGAGAAGATGATGAATTAATAGATGTAAGACTAACAGATGGAGAAGATAATGTAGTATTGGTTACAAGAGAAGGACTAGCAATAACATTTGATGAAAAAGATGTAAGACCAATGGGACGTAAATCACAAGGTGTTATAGGAATAAGACTAAATAATGAAGACGAAGTAATTGGAATGGAATCAATAATAAGAGGAAGTAAATCTACATTATTAGCAATAACAGAAAACGGATTTGGAAAAAGAACAGAACTAGAAGAATACAGAGTGCAAACAAGAGGAGGAAAAGGAGTAATAACATATAAAATAACACCAAAAACCGGAAAAATAGTAGGAATAAAAATAGTAGATGAACAAGATGATATAATGCTGATAACAGATACTGGAACAATAATAAGACTAAATGTAGCTGGAATAAGTGTATTAGGAAGATCAACTCAAGGTGTAACCTTAATGAGAACAAACGAAGGAAAAGTGGTAAGCATAGAAAAAATAGCAGAAAAAGAAGACGAAG
>CAYXUA010000144.1:0-3062 GCA_964468015.1 uncultured Clostridium sp.
CAATAATATTGTTTTATTTTTTTACAATATTTTACAAAACAATTGTATTAATTGCATAAGGTTTATTTTTTATAATCTAAAATAAACATCATAATAAATTTTATCAAACTTAATTTTCTCTTGTTTATCCAATAAATTTAAGGTTACCACATTGTCATTCCCATGTGCATGGGATTTGGATGCAATGCAGCAGGAGTAATAGGATGCAGAATAATAAACTCAACCAGAGAAAAATTAATAGCAATGCTAACAAACAGCTTTGTACCATGCAATGGTAGGTTTCCTATACTAATAACAATATCATCAATATTCATAGGAAGCCTATTTACAAATCAATATTCATCAATAATATCAACAATGGCAGTACTAGTAGTAATATTATTTGGTATAATTATGACCTTATTAATCTCTAAATTACTATCCAAAACGATACTAAAAGGGGAGCCAACATCCTTTGTATTAGAACTACCACCATACAGAAAACCACAAATAATAAAAGTAATAACACGTTCAATATTTGAAAAAACAATATTCGTACTTGGTAGAGCTATAGCAATAGCAGCTCCAGCAGGAATAGTAATATGGCTAATGTCGAACATAACCATACTAGATATAAACTTGCTAACATATGTAGCAAACTTCCTAGATCCACTCGGAAAACTAATGGGACTAGACGGATATATCCTAACAGCTTTCATACTAGGACTCCCAGCAAACGAAATAGTATTACCATTAATACTAATGAGCTATCTATCAAATGGAGAACTAATCAATATAGAAGACCTATCTAGTATAGCTACCATACTAAAAGAAAATGGCTGGACCATTTTAACAGCCATAAATGTAATGATTTTCTCACTACTGCACTTCCCATGCAGTACAACATTACTTACAATAAAAAAAGAATCAGGCAGCATAAAATGGATGCTACTAGCCTTTGCAATCCCAACAATATGTGGAGTTGTGGTTTGTATGTGTACAAATTTACTTTACAATCTAATATTATAGAAAATGTCTTCAACTAAGAAGACATTTTCTATAATAAAAAGCACCTATTAATAGGTACTTTTATAATTTATAAAGAAATCTTTAAATTTCCATCATTATTAAATTGCTCTATTGAATTCTGACCAATATAATTATTTACAGCATCATGAATTATATTCTCAGCTGTTTTATAAGCAGAATTATCTAAATCAAGCTTTTCTGTATCAGATAAAAAACTATCATCATTTTCAATCATTTTTTCAACCTGAATTTTATATTTCAAAGTATCGTGGCTTTCACCCTTATAATCATAAATCTTTTTCAATTGCTTCTTAAACTCATTTCGTGTATTTGAAATTTGTGTAATACTAGAAGCAGGTGAAATAGGCATAGCTGAAAATTCATTATATGCATTGCATAGTATTGATTTATTTATAGCCAAATTTGTTTGTTTACTTTTCTCATCTGCAAGTTTAGTTTGTACATCATCAATCTTTATAGATATGCATTTTGCAATATCATTATATGAATAACAATTTTCCAATTCATTAATAGAATCTATATTAGCATTCTTAAAAGCATATATATGACTATTTAAATCAGTAACATATGAATTTAGTACTTTTTTACAAACAGAATATTCATTATGTTCTGGATTCTTAAATAAAGAGTCCTTAATGCTCTGACCGATATTCTTGTGAAATTCATTGCTATTAGTAAAACTATAATCTGGTCTATTCAGAGCTGCTTTATGAGAAAGCACATTTATATTAGCTTCGAATTCTCGACATTTATTATCAAACTCAGCTTGGATTTTATTTCTTCCATTAAAAAATCCAGCTATCTTTTGGAAAAATCCAACTTTCTGATAAGGTATTAATGATAACTCTTGCGAATTTTTAAAATCTTCATATTCGTTTTTAGCTTCTTCCAAAGGAATTAAAAACTTAGAATTATAGTCTTCTACAATTCTAGAAATTTCCTTAATAGCATTATCAGACATACCAATATCATTAATTACTTTTTGAGAATTCTTTAACTTATGTAAAAATTTCTCAGACTTTTCAATAGTATTTTCATTCTTCACAATATTATCTTCTGCATACTGGATAGACCTCAATAAATTATTTTGCTTCTCAAGCTGCTCAGAATAAGTAAGTCTAGTTTCAGGAGATAATTCAATATCTTTTAATAAATTATTTTTATTAATATATTTTGTTATATTATTATCACTTTCCAAAATCTCAGTAGCTGTTTTCAGCAATTTTGCCTTTGATTGCTTATTTTCAAATTCCTGTAATATATAATTTTCTAAATTATCATTATCAGAAATACAAGACAAGCAACTTAATTGATTTTCAATAGAGTCAAGTTCTTTTTGTTTAGAAGCAATATCAATTTTGCTAATATATTTATAATCATCATCAAAATCAGAATATGCCTCAGAAAGAGCTTTGTACTCATTAGAATTAAAAGCATAATCTTTTTCAAGCACTTCTAAAAACTCAGGACTATGTGAGATTAAATTATCAGAAGCCAAGCTATAAACTTTTTCTTTAGAATAATCAGGATAATGCTGCTTAATCTCATCAATATATTTGTTTAAAAATTTTTCTTTAAGCTCATGGCGCTTATAAATTTTATTCAAAATATTAAAATTACCTTTTAAATATTTTGATAAGACCATTAAGCCTGTATACTCGCATAAATTTCCGTCTTCATCTTTAAATAAATACAATTTATTAAATGCCTCATCAGAAATATAAAAATCAGAACAATCATAACTACTTGCATCTTTAGCCATAGGAGCCATGAAGTTTTGATTTAGCTCATTTATAGAGCGATAAAAAGGAATTTCAAGTTCTAAATCAAGTTTTTGTTTAGCAAGGTCCTGTTTTTCCTTCTTTTTATTTTTTATAAAATCATTAATTTGTTTATCTTTAATATTACTTAATTTATCATGTAAAATTTTATTCTTCTTAGCCAAAACTACAGAACGTATAGAATTTCTTTTTTTCATAGCAATATCAAGTTGTTCAGTATAAAATTCTTTTAACTTACTAGAAGTTGTAGTA
>CAYXUA010000145.1:0-3049 GCA_964468015.1 uncultured Clostridium sp.
TTTATATATAATTAAGTTATCTAAGTTACCATTTAAGAACTTTGTAACTTTTCTCTTATAATTTGAATAATCGCCTGTAGGTGTTAAAATATATGGTTCAGATTCTTCTTCAACAGTTAAAGTATCCTCAATATCAATACTCCAAATTTTTCTTGGTGGATTATCAATAAACTTAATTAGTTCTCTTAATTCATTTCTGACCTTTTCAACTTCAAAGAAACTTGCTCTTTCCCAATACTCAACATCTGATGCCTTTTCAATAAGCTCTTTCTTATCTACTATTTGTGGTATTGTACCTAATTTTCTTAAATCTCTCATCAACTCTGTAATGAGCATAACTTGCCTATTTATATTTCTAAATTTAATTCTTCCTACTTGAACTCCATATACTAAATTATCAAATCTTTTTGCATATTCATCACTATCTTCGCTAAGGAATACTGTTATTAGATTTTCCTTTATCTCGGTATATGCAATATTATCAATATGTTGCCACTTATCCCTATTAGAGTATTTGTCTATATATACCATTTTATTTCTTACAATAAAACTTTCTCTATTTAAGCCATTTATTCTATTTATAAATTCATCTATCAATTCATCTCTATAATTCTTATAATTATCTTGGGCTTGATATTCCATACTTTCAAGTTCTACAATTAAATCTAATTTTAAGCCATAGATTTTCTCTGTTAGAGATTGTGTTGATAAACCTTCAATTCCTCTTTCATTTTCCTCAAAGAATTCAAAATTTCTACAACAATCAAATATATAAAATTGTTGCTTATCTAGACCTTCTCCAAATAAATCTTTGCAAAGTCTTGTTCCTCTACCTATCATTTGCCAAAACTTAATTTTAGATTTTACGGGCTTAAAGAACACTAAATTCAATACTTCAGGTACATCAATACCTGTATCAAGCATATCTACAGAAACAGCAATTTGAGGTAGCTTTTCAGGTACTTCAAATGTTTCTATTACTGTAGTTGCAAAGTTTACTTGATTATCTATAACTCTTGCGAATTCTCCGTTATATTTAGGATATAGAGAATCAAATACTTTAACTATTTCTTCTGCATGTTTGTGATTTCTAGCAAAGATAATCGTTTTTCCCAATTTATCTCCACCTTCTACCTTTAGTCCTTTTTCCATCAATGTTTCTAATACTAATTTTATTGTATCTCTGTTAAATAGCCACGAATTTATTGCTGAAGAACTTATTTCTTCAGGTACAATTTCTTCATCTTCAAATAAATTCTCATATTCTTCTTTATCTTCTTCTTTTAAGTCACTATATTTAATTCCCCTATCAAGGAATTCTGTATTTGTTTTTATTGTATGATAGTTTACTAAATAACCTTGCTTTACTGCCTCATCATATTCATAAACAAAAGTAGGCACATTATTCTCCAACTCAAAAAATTTATATGTATTTTTATCTACATCATTTCTTGGTGTAGCTGTCAATCCGACTAATAATCCATCAAAATAATCAAATATAGCTTGATATTTTTTATATATACTTCTATGTGCCTCATCTATTATGATTAAGTCAAAGTGTCCTGGTGTAAATAGTTTGTTTCCACTTTTAGATTTTACTGTGTCTATACAATTTATCATTGTTTGGTATGTAGAAAATATAATTCTACTTTCTTCAGGATCTCCATCTTTTGAAGATAATAGATTGCAACAAGACATATCAGGTAATAGCTTCTTAAAGTTTTTTTCTGCTTGTTTTACTAGTTCTGTTCTATCTGCTAAAAATAAAACATTTTGTACCCAATTTTTTCCTGTCAAAACATCAACAATAGATATTGCCGTTCTTGTTTTTCCTGTTCCTGTAGCCATAACAAGCAAAGCTTTCCTATGTTTTTGTTCAAAAGCTTCACAAACATTTTTTATAGCCTCTAATTGATATGGTCTATTCGTTATTTTATCATCGATGAATATATGCTCTAAGTTTTCTTTTGATTTTCTTCTATTTATCAACAATTGTAGTTCTTTTTGTGTGTAAAATCCTGCTACTTTTCTTTCAGGATAATCACGATCATCCCACATATAAATTTCTTTACCATTCGTATAATAAATAACAGGTCTTTGAGCATATTCTCTTTCGATGCAATCTGCATATAGTTTAGCTTGTTGTTGACCATATTTAGCATCTTTACTTGTCCTTTTTGCCTCAACTACAGCTAAAGGTTTTCCATTTTCTCCAAACAAAACATAATCAACAAATCCTTTGTCTTGTGTTGGAGTCATATTACTTACTTCTAGTTCTTCAACAATATTTTTTCCAAATTCCCATCCTGCAATTTCTAGATCTAAATCAATAAATCTTTTTCTTGTTTCAAATTCGCTAATATCATCAACTTTGAAATTGTAAGATTCTTTCTTTTTGGTTCTTTCATCTGTAAGTCTTTTTCTTAATTCTTCATTTTCTTTTAATGTTTTTTCTAGTTCTGTATCTTTTTCATATAATTTATTTTCTAGTTCTTCTCTTTCTTCTTTCTTTAAGTTATCACTACTTAAACTTGGTAATATAGATTCATTAAATGTTACTTCTTCATAATTCGAATCATAACAATATGAAATCCAATTCATAAAATCAAACAAGTATTTTAAACATATTACAGCTTCATCTCTAGTAACTTTTTTATTGCTATGTACTGAAAAATTGCCTAATTTAATAATATATGTAATTTCTTTAAAAATATTTTCATCAATCATATTCTTAAAGTTAATGTCATAAACTAAGGAAGATAAATTATTCTGATATGGCATTGTTAATTCTCTATCATTTGCATATAACCATTTAACCGCTAATTCTAATGCTCTCCTACACATAATCGTACAAGACACATTAGTTACAGCTATGCTTTTTTCAGCTTCAACTGATGCTTCTGCAAATGTCTTAAATATTTCGTTTTTTAATATAAAATCAAAATTTGACATATTATCTCCCCCATTTATAATATATGTTCTTTTGTATTTTTTCTATTTCTTTTTCTGCTTTAATCACACTTTCAAATTTCTGTTTATCGATTTGTTT
>CAYXUA010000146.1:0-3032 GCA_964468015.1 uncultured Clostridium sp.
TATTCATATTTTTGCAATGTTCTAATTTTGAATTAATATTTTCTAATCTTTTATTATATTTTTTTAGCTCACAAAGAAATAGTTTTAAAATATCGTTCCTTAAGTTAATAAATTTTTCTTCTTCTTCTTTGTCATGATAAAAATCATCAATAAAGAAATTAGTTTGTAAATTCTCTTTTGAAGCGGAATAATTAATATAATAATCTCCATTATCAGAATAGCAAGTAGCATTGTTTAAATTTGTAATGATTTGATAAATATGATTATATAAATTAATTAAATCATCTTTATTAAAAGAATGTAAGTCAATATTTAAATAGCTACATGTATGTTTGACAAATGACATGCTAATACCAATAAACAAATCAGATAGCTGTCTATCTAAAGCTTCTTCATAGCAAATCACGCTCAAAAAATCGTGTAGAGTAGTTTCAAAAAAAGAATGTTTACAAGTATTGGCAAATTCATAAGGCCTTGCAGGCATAAGTTCACGAGGCTTTTCAAAATGACGCAAGCAGTCAATAATGTTGTTATTCTCATTCAGCAAAATAACATTACTTGCATGCCCCATAATTTCAACAATAAGTTTTTTATTAATCTTATCATTAAGTTCATTATATGTTTCTAAAGTGAACACAACGGTTCTTTCTAAGTCAACATTTTCGATCTCGATAATTTTACTTCCAACGATATGTTTCCTTAGGAGCATACAAAAGTTTGGCGCAACTTGAGGATTTGCTTTTGAATGAGTAGTAAGATGTAGTCTACAATTACTAGGATGTGTGCATATGTTTAAAGCAAAGTTTTTCCCATTACAATAAAGACCTAAAACTATATCGTTTTTACTAGGTTCAAATACTTTGTTGATTTTTGCTCCTATAATATTTTGGTTTAATTCATGAACTATACTTTTAGTGGTAATTCCGTCAAAAGCCAATTTTATAATCTCCTTTCAAAGTGATATTTATATTTTAGCATTTTTTTGTTGGGGGTTCAATAGGGAGATTATTTTTTGCTTAAAAATGACAAATAACCTAGACAATTTTTGAACAATAATATATAATAACCACATAAAGCAAAAGAACAGAAAAGTATAACGAGCATTAGCTTGCTAAGGAGGAAAAAGAGATGAACAAAAGAGTAAACGCTGGAAGCCTTGCGGCTGTACACACACACACACACACCTATAAGATATTAATAAAAATAAAGAGAATAAACATATAAAAAAGCACAATAAACCTGAGGAAAAAACTTAGGTCTATTGTGCTTTTTTAGAAATATATTCCAAAACCCATGTAAGGTTAGTACTAAATTAATAAAATATGTTACAATGAAAAAAAGCGTTTGCAATAATAAAGAAGAGTTGCAAATGTTCAAACTAAAGTAGAAGGAGAGAAGAAGCAAATGAAAGTAAAAAACAAAGAAACAGGAATAACACTAATAGCATTGGTAATTACGATTATAGTGCTATTAATCTTAGCAGGAGTAGCCCTAGCAACATTAACAGGAGATAGCAGCATAATAGGAAATGCTGAAAAAGCAGTAGGAGAATATAATAACAAAGTAAAAGAGGAACAAGAAATATTAAATACAATAGAGCAATCTTTACAAAATCATATAGGAACAACAGGAGGAGGTACTACAATTATAGATAGCACAGAAATAGCAAGCAATCCAAGTGAATATTATGGAGGAGTAGTAAGCAATTATACAACCCAAAGTGGAGACCCAAATATAAATTGGAAGATATTCTATGCGGATAGTAGTAATATATACTTAATAGCAGATGATTATATACATGGAGATTATGCACCAAATGGAAGAGGTGGAAGTGCTATGACTAGTAATTACGGATTAAGTTTTAGTAGTGTATATAATGATTATACCGGTTCAGCAGATATATTAAATACAAGTATAACCGATTCAAGGGTACAAAAATGGATAAGTTATGTAGGTGACAACACCGAGAGTACAAATAATAATATAAAGGCAGTAGCATATATGTTAGATACAAATATATGGAGTGTATATAAAAATAGTACATATGCCGATTATGCAATAGGAGGGCCAACGCTAGATTTATTTGTAGCATCATATAATCAAAAACACCCAGATTTAAATATAGGATATTCACATGATAGCACAGGGTATAAAGTAGGAACAGGTGGAGCAAGTAGTTCATATTCAATAAGTGGATTGGACACAACAGACAGTACTTATGTGATAAGTACTACTGATAAAACCTATGCGATGTGGCTCGCTGCTCCATCCACTTACAGCAGTGACCATGTGATGTATGTGACAAATGAAGGCAATATTGACATCTACTTCTATGACTATGGCTATCAGGGGTTTCGTCCGATAGTCTGTCTAACATCTGGAGTTCAATTGGAGAAGCAGCAAAATGGTACATACATCATCAAGTAAATTTAAAAAAAGGTAAATGAAACATATAATTCCAAACAAGACTCAATAGAGTCTTGTTTTTTCGAATATCTTATGATAAAATTTCTACAAATTTATTATTGGAGCATATATATGAAGGAAAAAATAAAATATGTAATATTAATAATTTTGCTAATTCTCATTGTGATAAGCATGTACATTATTGCAAATGCTAAGCCTAAGAATAAGGTGGAAGAGCCTGAGAGAATTGCTGTTAATAAAATAGTATGCTATTCTTCTGCAAATGCGAGTAATAGTAGTGAGAATATAAAAGAAAATTGGGAAGTGGATATATACCAATATACTGATATTGCTATATATCTTCAAAAGATACGCAATATAGAAATTGCTTCGGTGTATTTAGATAATATAGAAATAAATAAAAAGCCGGCTTTAGGTGAAGCAAATATCTATAGAAAAAATATAGATGATTTTGCGAAAAATATGTTGTTAGGAACAGCAGAGGATAAAATTGAATTGAAGGTATCTTTAAATGGAGAAAATGACTTTTTGCAAAATTGTACAAGCCCAATTACAATAAGTTATATAAATAAAAATATAAAACAAAATTATCTTATACCAAATAC
>CAYXUA010000147.1:0-3026 GCA_964468015.1 uncultured Clostridium sp.
AATTAATGGTTATCCTAAAAATATGAAAAAGGAGAACATTATGAAGAAAATTAAATTTGTGATTTTAATTATATTATTAAGCATATGCTTGGCATATATAACCAATATAAATGCAATTCCAGAAAGTATAATATTGTTTGAAGGTGAAAGATTAAACTTGTCTACAATTGCAGGGATTACAATAAATAAAAAAGATGAATTACCTACTGCTACTACAGTAAGTAGTTCTGAAGTAGAATACGCGAAAACTGAAAATTATGAGGTCAGTTTCTTAAATAAGTTCACTTTAAAGAATGTAGAAGCTAGTGTTATTCCTAAGACAAAGGTTATTCCAGTAGGTACTACTGTTGGATTAAAATTGCATACCAATGGCGTTTTAGTGGTTGGAATGTCAGAAGTAAAGGGAATAAATAATGAAAAGAGTAAACCTTATGAAAATACTAAAATCAAAGAGGGAGATATGATTGTTGAGGTCAATGGCATCGCAATAACTTGTACAAATGATTTGATTCAAACTGTTAATTCATCAGAAGGTGAAAATATTAGCATAAAGTATAAAAGGGATGAGGAAATTTATTCAGAAGAAATTATTCCAGTAAAAACTTCTAGTACAGAGTATAAGCTAGGTTTATGGGTAAGGGATACTGCTGCCGGTATTGGCACAATTTCTTTTTATGACCCAGAGAGTAAAAGCTTTGCTGCTCTAGGTCATGGTATTTTGGATATTGATACTGAGGAATTGATTAGTATTGCTAATGGAGAGATTACTACTGCTAATATTATTTCTATCGCTAAAGGGGAGAAGGGAAGTCCGGGGGAAATAAGAGGTAGTTTAATTGGGCAAAGTTCAATTGGTACTATTTCTAAGAATACAAAGCTTGGCATTTATGGAACACTTAATAATGCTAGTGTTTTGAATGTTGGTAGTGAGAGTGCTATAGAGATTGCTTTGAGAGAAGAGATTAAAGAGGGGAAGGCTACTTTGATTTGTAGTTTGGAAAATAATCAGAAGAAAGAGTATGAGATTGAAATACAGAAGATATATGTTAATAACAATACGGATAATAAGAGTATGGTAGTTAAGATTACAGATGAAGAGTTATTGAATAAGACTGGGGGGATTATTCAAGGAATGAGTGGTTGTCCTATTATACAGAATGGTAAACTAGTGGGGGCTTTGACTCATGTTTTGGTTTCGGATCCGACTAAGGGGTATGCGGTTTTTGCTGATTTGATGGTGAAGCAGATGCGTGAAGTAGAATGATTTCTTTTTAGTTGGGACAGCGAAGCAAGAGAGTAAGAGATAATATTTTTTCAAAAATTCTCCTTCCATAGCAGGGTGATAGTTGACAGGGCGGGACCCTTACATGGGAGCGCATCTCTCCTGTCAACGCTAACGTAGGTCTTGGGGAACTGTCATACGGATTTTTGAAAAAATATTATCTCTTACTCTCTTGCTTCGCTTACTCTATAAGGTCTAGATTTGTAAGTTATTTGTTATTTTACTATCATGTGTCCTAAATTAGTTATGGTTCCGGCTCCTATTGTTAGAACTAAGTCGTTGGGTTGGGCGTTTTGCTTGATGTGGCTTGCTATTTCTTCGAAGGGGCCTATATATATTGCTTCTTTGCCGTGTTCATTTATTTTGTTTACTAAGTCCTGTGGTGTTATTCCAGATTGATTTGTTTCTCTGGCTGCGTAGATGTCTGTTATTATTATGTTATCGAAGTGTGATAGTGCAGTTGCGAATTCAGCTAATAGTTCTTTGGTTCTGCTGTAGGTATGTGATTGGAATATTGCCCAGGTTTGATTGTGTTTTGTATTTTGTGTTGCTTTTGCTAGGGCTTGAATTTCTGTTGGATGGTGTGCATAGTCATCATATACTTCGAAACCGTTGTAGTTGCCTATATATTCAAATCTTCTATTTGCGCCTGAAAATTTGAATAGGGCGTTTTTGATATGTTTTTTATCAATTCCGTATTTGTCGCATAAAGCTATACATGCTAGTGCATTAAGGACATTATGAATACCAGGTACGCTTAGTTTAAACATATCATAGAATTTGTTATTTTTGTATGCTTCAAATTGGAAACAACCATTTGAGTCGCTTATTAAGTTTTGAGCATAGAAGTTTGTATTTTTATTATTTATACCATAAGTTATTGTAGTGGCTTTAGTATATTGTGGAAGGTCTAAACAATTCTTATCATCTCCATTTATAACTAGTAATCCATCATCTGGTAGTTTTTTTACATATTTTATAAATGCGTTTTTTATATTATCTAAATTTTTGAAATAATCTAAGTGGTCATTATCAATATTTAATATAATTTCTGATTTTGGGAAAAATTTCAAAAAGCTTTCAACATATTCGCAAGCTTCTATTATTAAGTAATCACTGTTTCCAACTCTATAATTCCCATTAATAGGTTTCAATATAGCTCCAACTTGTATAGTAGGGTCTTTTTCAGCTTCTAGGAAACAAAGAGATACCATAGATGTTGTAGTGGTTTTACCATGTGTACCAGATATACAAATAGTATCTTTGTATAATTTAGTTATTTGACCTAAAAAGTCGCCTCTTTCAATTGTAGGAATTCTAAATCTTCTCGCTTGCATAAGTTCTGGATCATTTTGCTTAATTGCAGCACTATAAACTATAAGATTTGCTTTTCTTGCATTTAAAAAATTATGTCCTATAGTTACTTTAATACCACTTTGAATTAATTTATCTATAATTTCGCTTTGGCAAGCATCTGAGCCAGTCACAGTAAAACCTGAATTAAGCAGAATTTCTGCAATTCCGCTCATACTGATACCACCAATTCCAATCATATGTATATGTTTATACTTATAAATATTAAAATTCTCAATCAAAATAAAAGCCTCCCCTTAATACAATTATATTTATTATACATTTAAAAACAAATAATTTCAATACTTTTGATTATTTTAAACCTATATTTGATTATTTTAAAGTTTTGATTATAAATACTTAAATATAATATGTATTAAAAATATAAATG
>CAYXUA010000148.1:0-2995 GCA_964468015.1 uncultured Clostridium sp.
CTTTGAGAGAGAAATAAAAGTTTTAAATATAAATAAAAAAGAAATAATAAAATTACTGGAAGAGAATAATGCAATTAAAATCGAAGAAAGTATTCAAAAGATTTATGTATATGATTTACCAGCTATATAGGCAAGATTTAATGAATGTTGTATTCAATTAAAAGAATGCCAAAAAGAATACGAATATGAAATTTGGAGAAATAAATTGCAATGTGTATTAAATGAAGTGGATAATTTAACAACAAATGAAGAACAAGAAGAAATAGAAAAACAAACTTCATCAAAATGGCTTGTAGATCTACTAAAAGAAACTAAAAATGAAAATCTGTTAGAGTTAGTATCAAATAATGTGGTTGTAAAAATAGTACAGAGATATGGAATAAATCCGAACAAATGGATAAGAGTTCGAGAAACCAATGGAAAGACAACTATTACCATAAAACATATTTTAATCCCTAATATAAAGGAGAATAATATACAAAATGTAATGGAAACAGAGATGGAAGTTCCTTCAATAAAAGAAGCTAATAGTATTCTTGAACAGCTAGGATTTGCATTTAGAAATTATCAAGAGAAATATAGAATATCATATCACATAAATGGGGTTCAAATAGATATAGATTCGTGGCCGTTAATTCCTACATACATTGAAATAGAGAATGATTCGATTGAAAAAATAAGAGAAGTATTAAAGCAACTTAATTTGGATAAGCACGAGATTGTATCATGTAATACAGTAGAGGTTTACAAGAAATATGGTATAGATGTGTATCAGTTCAGAAAATTGAAGTTTATGGATTAAAGTTCTATAGATTAACCAAGAAAGGAAAAATTATAAATGTTAAAAAATCAGTATGTTGGAATATAACGTCTAGGTGTAATGAGAGTTGTCAGTTTTGTTATAGATTACTTTGTAACAAAGAAAATACATATGAACAAAACCAAAGAATATTAAAAATGTTGATAGAATTAAAGGTTGACAAAATAACTTGGACAGGTGGTGAAAGTTTATTATATCCATTTTTATTTGAACTAATGAAAGTAGCACATGATAATAATATAAAAAATAATATTATTACAAATGGAAGAGCATTAACACCAGAAATTATTGATAGAATAGAAGAATTTACAGATTATATTACTTTTTCAATCGATACCTTAAATGATGATGTAAATAATGAATTGGGTCGTGGGAGAGAACATACAAATCATATTATTGATTTAATGAATTATATAGTCGCTAATAACAAAAAAATTAAATTAAAGTTAAATTCAGTTGTTACCAAAAAGAACATTAATAATATAAAAGAAGTAGTGGCTGTGGCAAAAAAATATCCATTGGAGAGATGGAAAATTTTTAAATTTTTATCGTTAAGGGGAAAAGCACTAGAAAATCAAGCAGAATTTGAAGTTTCAGATGAGGAATATGAAGAAGTGTATGAAGAAATACGAAAAGAAAAAGTAAATTGTCCTATATTAAAATGTAAAGAAGAGGAGATTCAAAACGAATATTTATTAGTAAATTCAGTAGGAGATTTTATAATTACTATTAATGGTAAAGATGAACTAATATGCAATTTGACTAACATAAATTTTGAAAAAATAAAAGAGATTTTTGAAGAATGGGTTTAGAAGAGAATTGGGATATGTATAAAACTTTCTATACAGTAGCTAAATGTAGTAGTTTTTCAAAGGCAGCTGATAGATTATATGTTACACAACCATCAGTAAGTTATGCGATGAAGATACTAGAAGAAAATTTAAAGACAAAATTATTTTTTAGAAATGCTAACGGAATAAAATTAACATCTGATGGAATGGAATTATTCAATTATGTTGAGAAGTCTTACAATTTATTATTAAGTGGAGAAAGAAATTTAAATGAATCGAAAGATTTTTCACATGGAAGAATAGCAATAGGTGTTCAGTCACACATTGGTGAATTTTTTCTATTTCCATTTGTTGAGAAATTTCATGAAGAATATCCAAATATTGAAATTAACATTATTAGTAGAAATACAGAAGAAATGATTGAGTTTCTAGAAAGCAATGGAATAGATTTTATGATAGATACTTCTCCGATAACATCCAAATATAATAATTTAAAGATTGAGCCATTATTTGATTTGGAAAATTTTTTATTAGTAAGAAAAAAATAAGTAAACCTGCAATAAGTTTTAAAGAGTTGAATAATTACAATTTAGTATTACCTGTAAAAAGAAGTACTCCAAGAAAAGAACTAGATGCTGTTTGCGAAAAGGATTGTGTAACATTAACTCCATTTATGACTATTGAAACAACAGAAATGTTAGTAAATGCAGTAAAAAAAAATATGGGAATAGGATATGTAATAAAATAAGCAGTACATAAAGAATTGGAGAGCGGGATATTACATGAGGTTAAAGTAAAACAAAAATTACCTACCTTAAAGCTAAATCTAGTATATATTGAAGAATACTTAACACATATCCCAAAAAGTTTTATGAAAACTATTGAAGCTGAATATAAAGAGTATATGAAATAAATTCATATACTCTTTTGTGTTATAAAAATGATTTATAGCACGTATATAAAATAAGTATTTGATTTATGAGGAAGTGTATAGTATAAATTAAGCAATAAAATTGAAGAAGGAGGTAGAAAATTACAAAAGAACATAAAAGATAAGTGAATATAGATAGGTAGGAGAGTGAAAAATATGGCTGAAATAGAGCGCGAGATAAAAATACTAAATGTAGAACCAAAGAAGATAATGAAAAAAATGAAGGAATTAGGAGTAGAGCCTAAATGGAAATATATACAGGATATATATACATATGATTTTCCTACTATACAGAAATCTTTACAAAATAAAATTGAAGAGTTCAAGGAGACAGGAAACAAAAAAGGATTAATTATATTATTAAAAGAAATTGAGCAATGTTTTACCGAAGGTGAAAAAAAAGAAATTCAAGAAATATTAAATAATAAAGATTTATTAACTTATATGAATGAT
>CAYXUA010000149.1:0-2989 GCA_964468015.1 uncultured Clostridium sp.
TTTACCGTTACTTCTACACTTCCTTTTGTCCAATTTGTTGGCTCTGCTGATATTTGTATTTTTCCTTCTAGTATATTGTTTATCGTTATTGTTTTGCTTTCTGTTGTTCCGTTATTATTACTTATTGTGAATGTGTATGTTCCGTTTGCTGTTACTTCATATGTTTCACTTATTTCCGTTGTTCCACTACTGTATGTTTTGGCGGTTCCGCCTGGTGGGGTATAACTCTTTATTCCACTTTCTGCTTTGGCTGTTACTGTTATTGTTACTGTATTTGCTATTCCTGTTGTATCTTGGCTTAGGCTTATTGTTATTTCTGGTTTCTCTATTTCTCCTTTTCCAGTATATTCTACTACCCAATTTCCATTTGCGTCTTCTTTTATTTCATATACATATCCATCTGGCTCTGTTTTCACCTGTCCGTTTTCTCTACTTGCATTTTCTTCTGTTGTTATTCCCTTTTCTATTAATTTATCTATTATTTCTTCTAGGGTTACATCTCTATCTTTACTTGTCATCAATTGCAGGATTACCATTTGGATTTCATCTTTGGCTGTGGCTATATTACTTGCTTCTACCGCATTATACGTGTTTGTTATTATTCCATCTTCTCCTACTATGGTATTTATTGTTACTCCTGCCAGTATCACTAATAATATTATTGTTATTACTAGTGCTATTAGCGTTATTCCGTCCTGTCTTCTTTTGTCTTTTCCACATCTCATACTACAAACTCCTTTGTTTAATAATTTATATAAATCATATTAACAGATGGAATTGAAAAAAACAATACTTTTTGCAAAATTTTTTCGGATTTTTCCGAATATAGTTTTTATTTGTATTTAAATACTTTCCAAGCTTTTTTTGTTTTATTTTTTGTATCCCTTTCAGCTCTAAGACTCGGAAATATCCGAATGTTTTTTTAATCAATTTTGTTATACTTTTTTGGAATTTGTTTATATTATGTATTAAAGGGTGTGATAAATTATGCAGCTTTCTCGAGCTATTAAGCTTAGAATAAAGCGTTTATTAAAAGAGCACAAAATGACCCAATATAATTTATCAATTTTAGCTGGAATTTCTCCATCTGTAATAAACGACTTCCTTCGCGGAAAAGTCGCTATTCCTAGATTGGATAATATTCTACATATTTGTGAAGCTTTAAACATGGAATTAAAGGATTTCTTTGATGACCCTGTTTTTAAAGATGTAGAATCAGATAGCAAAAAATAAAAAAGACTTCTTTATTAAAGTGAACTTCTAGGATTCACCTTAATAAAGAAGTCTTTTTTACTATACATTCTCATTAATTATCTAACCTTAAATACTCAATTCTAGATTTAAGCAACTTCTTCTTTATAATTTACTTTTTTCTCTTCTAAATTTCCTTTACACATAAAACAATTCATTATTTTCCCCGCCTTGTTTTCATATCATCTTCCCATTTATTTATACCTGGATAATATGCAGTTATCATATGTAACATGCCATTACTTACTCCACAAACTATATGTAATACCTTATTATTTTAGCATAAACCACTTTCTTTATGCAATAACTTTTTATTATTATTAAAATGTCTATTATGCTAATTACATATTTTTTAATTTTGAATTTTTAGGAATGAAACTTCCTTGAAAATTAAAAGATTTTAGGCATTCAGAAATTTGCCTTGATATTCCATACTATAGCATATATTTCTGCATATTGCAACAAAAATCGTTCGTCATTTTTTTACATGATTTGACATTTTCATTCTTGATTAAAAGAACCAAAATCAAATGATTTTGGTTCTTTTAATTATATATATTATTATCATTCCTATTACTACTATTGCTAATATACTCAGTACTATTATTATGGTTTTGTTTTGTGTTTCTTCCGCTTCTTTTGACTGTAATTCTTGTTCTTCTTTTGTGATTGTATTTGCTTGCTCCTCTAATATGGCTGAAAGTTTTTCTGCTTGTGTTTTTTCCTCCTCTTGCTCTTGTATTTCTTCTACTTCTGTTTTTCTATGTGCTGTTATCTTGTATTTTTTATTTGTTATTCCACCTTCTGCTAGTACTATTATTTCTATTTTGTTGTCACCTTCCACTAAATTTTCTGCTCCTGTTATTTTTACTGTTGCTTTTTGGTTTTGCGGTACTGCTAATATTTTTAATTTGTCTATGTTATGGTCTACATCTATTTTATATTCTGTTATATCACTATCAAATTCTGGCACCAAGGTTGCTTGTTCTACTGCTAAATTTTCTAGATTAGCATTGGCTTTTTTTACATCATTTGTCTTGGTTACATATATTTTATATTCTTCTGTCTGCGTCTGGTCTTTTGAGGTTATTTTTATATTTATTGTATTTAATCCGATTTTTAAATTATTATTTCCCGTTATTGAAACTGTTGCTCCACTATTTTCAGGAATTGCCGTTACTTCTAGTTTGCTTATTGATTCATCTGCTATAAAATAATATTCTTTAATGTTTTTATCGAATTCTGGGCTTATTCCTTCTTTGTCTAGTCTCAATATACTCAATTTTGCATTATTATCTGCTACATTTTCTTGATTCTCTATTTGTTCTATTTCTTTATTTTTTTCTCCAACCTGTATTTCTAAATAATCACTTTTTATTTCTATTTTTTGTCCACTTGAATTATAGAAGTCTCCTGTTACTACTATATTGGTAGTTCCATCTTCTAATCCTTGAAATACAAATTCATCTGTAATTATATTGTTACTATTTTCTCCTTTATCATTTACCCAAGTATATAGTATTCTATCTCCTGCATCATTTGTATTTTCAGGACCTTTTTTGTATTCTAATTTTGTTTTGTCTAAATATATTTCTAATGTCATTGATGCTATTGATACATCCTTTACTTCAATTTGTAGTTTTAATTCTTCTCCTTTTTTTATTATGTTTGTATTTGTAATTATTTGCATCTGTGATTGTGCTAGACTTGTATTCATATTGATGATTAATAAGATAAT
>CAYXUA010000150.1:0-2932 GCA_964468015.1 uncultured Clostridium sp.
TTTGTGTTGGATATAGAATATCTATAACTCTTTTATGTGTTCTCATTTCAAATTGCTCTCTAGCATCTTTGTGTTTGTGTGGAGAACGTAAAATTGTTATAACTTCTTTTTTTGTTGGAAGTGGAATAGGACCTGAAACTTGTGCTCCTGTTCTTTTAGCAGTATCTACTATCTTTTCAGCAGACTGGTCTAAAACTACATAGTCATAAGCTTTTAATCTAATTCTTATTTTGTCACTTCCTACTAATTTGTTTGATGTTGCCATGATTTCCCTCCTTATTTAAAAATGTTCCGGCAAGTTATCAACGCACTCTGGTGTTTCTTTTATTACCATTTTTAAACCTAAGCATGATGAACTTAGGTAAACGTGCTCTTATCAAACTTTCGCCCGGTCTAAGCCAAGACATACTCCACAGAAGTTCCCTCCACTATCTCTAGTGTAGCCACATTCTGCTTCACCGCAAATCCATACGCTTAAATATTATACTACGGTATTGTGGTATAAGTCAACTGTTTTTTGGAAAAAATGTGAAAAAATAGAAAAAAAAAAGATAATGCCTATGCATTTGACATTATCTTTTTTATCTTATACTTTATTTTATTCTAATATTCTCTTTAGCTCTGCCTCTGCTTGAACACCTACTGTTGTTTTTATTGGCTGACCTTGTTTGAATACTATGAAAGTTGGTATGCTCATTACTCCATATTTAGCGGCTATGTCACTTGCTTGGTCTATATTTATTTTGCATACTTTCACTTGACCTGCTAGGTCTTGTTCTATTTTTTCTACTACTGGAGTCATCATTTTACATGGACCACACCAATCAGCATAGAAATCTACTAGAACTGTTTGTTCTGCTTCTAGTACCTCCTTTGTAAAGTTATTTGAACTCAAATGTAATACTGACATTCTAATTTTCCTCCTTATTTTTTAAATAATTTATTACAGATATTCCAGCCTTTGAACCTTCATATACTGCTTTTGATATTTGCAATAGACCACCTGTACAATCGCCACATGCAAATACTCCTTTCATATTTGTTTGCATATTTTCATCTATTATAATACTTTTATATTCAATCCTAATTTTTTACCAAAATCACTCGCATTTGCTGTTCCTAGTGCAATAAATACTCCATCTACTTTTCTCTTAGTATTATCTGAAAAAACTATATTTTCAACCTTATTGTCTCCTTCTATTTTCGCAACTCTTTTTTCAATTACCTCTATTTCTCCCCTCGTTTCTGGTATTTCTCCCCCTTCTGTTAGCAATACCACACTATTTACAACATTTTTTAAATGATTTATTTCATTAATCGCAAACTTACCATTACCTATTATAGCAACATCTTTATTGCGATAGAAAAAAGCATCACATACTGCACAATAGCTAACTCCCTTTCCTTCAAGCTCTTTTAATCCCTGAATTTTAAGAGTATTTCGGGCACTTCCAGTAGCAAGCACTATAGCCTTCGTACTGTATTGCCTATCAGCCTTCACAATAAAATTATTATTATTATAATCATATTGAATTTCAACAACTTCTTCTCTTCTAAGCTCTACTCCTAAATTTTCCGCCTGTTTTCTCCCAATATTAGCTAGCTGTTTTCCTGTTATCTCTGGAGTTCCATAATAATTATCAATTTGATGTACTTTCTCCAAAGTCCCATCATCCTTGTACAGAACCATAACATTTAAGCCAGCTCTTTTTATGTACAAACTAGCAGATATTCCAGCAGGACCACCACCAATTATTATCGCATCCTTCAAAATTATATTTCCTCCTTATATTTATTCTTCTATATATTATCACAGTATAAGCAAAAAATCTATAGAAATTTTACATAGTAGAGTAGTTTAAGAAATAGAGGGTATATATTCCTTAAACTACTTCATTACATACCATTTTAAAAAGAAGTAATGTTTAAAAGCTACAAACTAATATTAATTCCCCTAGCTACCACAGAACTCATATTCTCAATCAATCCATCAATCTCCTTAGGGGTAACAATAAAATTATAATCATTAGGTATTAAAGCATCTCTTATCATCTCATATTTATCTTTACTCTTTAGTTCATTTAAATATTCATTAGATTTAGCTTCAGCCTGTAATTTTTCAATAAATAAATCAATGGAATCAGCAGCAATTGTAGCAGCTTCCACAACAGTAGGTATTCCAAGAGCCACAACAGGAATTCCAAGGCTTGACTTACTTAACTCTTTTCTAGCATTCCCCACTCCTGCTCCTGGAACAATTCCAGTGTCTGCAATCTGAATAGTAGAACTAATTCTCTCAATACTTTTTGATGCTAGACTATCAATTACTATTATCAATTTCGGCTTAACATTATCAACTATCCCTTTTAAAATCTCTTGAGTTTCTATTCCTGTTGTACCTAATACTCCAGGAGCAATAGCGCTAACAGGTCTTGCCCCCTCTTCTAAATATTGTGGCGCATACTTTAATAAATGTCTAGTAATATCTATATCTTGTACAACACTTGGTCCTAAAGCATCTGGAGTTACCCCCATATTTCCAAGTCCTACTACTAATATATCTTGCTTTCCTTCAAGATGTATATCATATAATTTTTTTAATTCCTCTGCTAAAATTTCTGCTGACTTTTGTATATCTTCTTCACTTGCTATTCTTAAATTTTTTATGTCTATTGTAATATAATTCCCTATTGGTTTTCCAATCGCGTTTGCTCCTTCTTCATTAGTTATTTTTACTCTAGTTACTTTTATTTCTTCTCTTTCAATCTCTTCTGTTTCTATTCCAGGGATTTCATCTTTTATATTATTAGCTTTTCTATATAAATCTCTTCTTTCTAAAGCCAAATCTGTCCTAAAATTCATATTTCTCTCTCCTTCATTATACAATTTTTATTATTTTTTGTTTTTTTAAAAATATTATTCACATTATATG
>CAYXUA010000151.1:0-2917 GCA_964468015.1 uncultured Clostridium sp.
TTATAGGAAGGTGGGGGAGAAAAGTATTATTGAGGCCAATTTGTTTCATTTTTATCAATTTAAAAAGAAACTTTACTAAAATTCTACAAAAAAATGTCAATAATTCTGCAAAAGCTAATAAATAAAGAAGGAATTCGACTTTTTTTGTAGAATAATATATTTATGAAAAAGCAGATTTATGCTTTAAATAAAAATTACACTGGAGATAAAGGAAAAAAATGAAGATTTTGAAATCAAAGAAATTTTATAAAAACATACTATTTATATTAATTGCTATTTACATTGTCAGTATTTTCATCAATCAACAAAAAACACTAGATTCTTACAAAAATAATCAAGAATATTATGCAAGCCAAATACAACAAGAAACTGAATATAAAGAAACATTATTAGCGATGAAGGAAAATTTAAATTCGCCAGAATACATAGAGGAAATTGCTAGAGAAAAATTAGACATGTATTTACCAAATGAAAAAATATATATAGATCAAGATAAATAAGAAGCTATATAGTGATATAGTTTCTTTTTAAGTAAGGGGGCAAAAAAATATGGATTTACACGAGTTAAATCTAACAGAGCTAAAGCAAATTGCGAAGGAAAAAGGAGTTTCAAATATTTCTAAATTAAATAAAGAAGATTTAATCTCTGAATTAGAAAAGGTTATAGATATAAAAGAAGAAAGCGCTGAAGAAACAACATCTAATACATATAAATTAACAAATGAGGGAGATGAAATTATAGAAGGAATTCTAGAAGTAATGCCTGACGGATATGGATTTCTAAGAGGTCACAACTATTTACCAAGTCCCAAAGATGTATATGTATCACCAATACAAATTAGAAGATTTAAATTAAATACAGGAGATAAGATAAAGGGAATATCTAGAACGTCAGTAGAAGAAAAATTCCCAGCATTAATATTTGTAGGAGAAGTTAATGATGAGCATCCTGAAATTGCAATGAAAAGAACTAATTTTGACGATTTAACACCAATATATCCAGATAAGAGATTAAAATTAGAAACAACACCTACTGAATACACAATGCGTTTGGTAGACTTATTATCACCTATTGGTAAAGGTCAAAGAGGAATGATAGTAGCTCCACCTAAGGCAGGAAAAACCACTATATTAAAGAAAATTGCCAATAGCATAACAACTAATAACCCAGAAGTAGAATTAATAGTTTTATTAATAGATGAAAGACCAGAAGAAGTTACAGATATGCGTCGTTCAATAAAGGGAGATGTAATATATTCTACATTTGATGAACTACCTGAACACCATGTAAAAGTTGCTGAAATGGTTCTAGAAAGAGCTAAAAGATTAACAGAGCAGAACAAAGATGTAGTAATACTATTAGACAGTATTACAAGATTAGCAAGAGCATATAACTTAGTAATACCATCTTCAGGAAGAACTTTATCAGGTGGTCTTGACCCAAATGCATTACATAAACCAAAAAGATTTTTCGGCGCAGCTAGAAACACAGAAGATGCAGGAAGCCTTACAATCCTTGCATCAGCTCTTGTTGAAACAGGAAGTAAAATGGATGATGTAATCTTCGAAGAATTTAAAGGTACAGGAAATATGGAGGTTCATTTAGACAGAAAACTATCTGAAAAACGCATATTCCCAGCAATAGATATAAATAAATCTGGAACAAGAAGAGATGACTTACTACTTGAAAAAGATGAATTAGAGACAGTATATGCTTTAAGAAAAGCAATGAATAATATGTCAGTTGCAGATATTACAGAGAAGTTAATAAATCAAATGTTAGACACAAAAAATAATAAAGAATTTTTAGAAGACATAAAAAACATGTTAGCAGACTAATTATATAAGAAATCTACCATATCAAAGTAGGATAGGTTACTATAATAAGACCTATGTGTTGTAAAGCTCTAGCTGCCTTTAAGGCAGCTATCTTTGTATAATAAGGAATTGTACTTACTAATAACAAATGTAGACATGGATAATACTTATATATATAAACAAACTGGAGGAACAATAATGAATTATAAAATTGGTTTGAGCCTTGGTATATCATCTGTTGGTTGGGCTGTGATAGAACAAGATAAGCAAAATAATCCCATAAATATTGTAAGCTTTGGTGTACGCTCTTTTGATATTGCTGAAAATCCGAAAGATGGTGTGTCACCTGCTAAGATAAGAACAGAGAAACGCACAATAAGGCGTAGATTAAGAAGAAGAAAGCACAGAATAGAAAGAACAAAGTTATTATTAGAAAAGTATAATATCTTTACTAGAAACGAAGTTGAGAACCTCTATGCTAATAATAATCACAATATATATGAATTACGAGTAAAAGCAATAGAAACAGAAATTACTAATATTGAGCTAGCCCAAGTTTTATTGGCAATGGTAAAAAAAAGAGGCTATAAATCAAGTGTAAAAATAGCAGAGGAGTTTCAAAGTGAAGACGGAAAAGTATTGCTAGCAGCTAAAAAGAATCAATGTTTATTGGAAAATGCTAATTATAGAACTGTTGGAGAAATGTACCTTAAAGATGATAAATTTAAAATACATTTGCCTAATGGTGATACAATTTCTAAAATAAGAAATACAACGAAAAGCTATGCAACAGTGGTATTTAGAGAAGAGTTATTAAATGAAGTACAATTAATATTAGATAAACAAAAAAGCTACAATTCGTTAATCACAAATGAATTTATCAATGAATATATTACTATTTTTACATCTCAAAGAGAATTTGATGAAGGCCCTGCTTTATCAAGTAAGTATTCTGGAAATATAATCAAAAAAATGCTACGGATATTGCAATTTAGAAAGAAACGAAACACGAGCTTCTAAGGCGAGTTATACTTATGAGTATTATAATTTGCTAAAGTTTATAAATAAAATTAAAATAGAAAAATACATACTATTAGAT
>CAYXUA010000152.1:0-2801 GCA_964468015.1 uncultured Clostridium sp.
AATATATACTTAATTTGATTTTTTGTAAATATATTTTTGCAAGATTATCAAGTTTTCCTCTAGATTTGTATTATATACTATTATTTGCATCTTCATTTTTACAGTTCATGCAGTCTTCTTTAAAACTTAAATACCAACTAATACCATTATTATTCTGTTCTATTTCTCTTAGTCTTTCTTCTAGAGCTGTCATCGTCTTAGGTATAGGCTGAATCATTGGATATGTTGGCATCCAATTAGCTGGGGTTGCACCTCCACATTTATCTACTGCCTGAGCTGCATCCAGTATTCTTATCATCTCTGGAATACACCTTCCTATACTCATTGGATATACTAATATTGCTCTTACCATTCCTTTATCATCTATTATGTACACATTTCTTACAGTTTCCGTATTACTTAGGCTAGCAGATATCATCCCATATTTTCTTGCTATCATTCCGCTTCTATCTGCTATTATTGGGAAGGGTATACGTACTCCGGTTCTGCAATATATATCATATGCCCAAGCAAGATGTGAACTATTACTATCTACACTTAGACCAATTAAGCAAGCATTTCTTCTTTCAAATTCATCATTGGCTCTAGAAAGCGCAATCATCTCTGTTGTACACACGGGAGTAAAATACACATCTTTGGGCGTATTTTTAAATCATTTTTTCAATATCTGTTTTTAGCTCAAATCTTATCATTTTCTCTCTATTTATATAAATTTTATCTATGAGCATTTGTAAAATCATTCTATTAGGCACTTCTGATTTTATAATTTCATCAAAATACTCTACTGCCGTTTTTAACTTATTTGCTTTTTCTTCTAACTGTTTCTTTTCATTGCTTTCAATAGCTATTTGTAAATAACTTATATTCTGCCTTTTTTCTTCTTCTAGTTCTTTATATGTATTTTCAATAATTTCTCTAGCCATTTCATTATTAGCAGATGCCAGTTCTTTAATTTTTTGATTAACTAACATTTTATATTCTTCATTTAGAATATTTAATTTGTTTTGTAACTTAATTTTATTATCTTCTTTTTTGCCTTGTTTTATTTCAATTTTAATATTCTGTATTTCTTCTAAATACATTTTTTTAGTGAATTTTAGAAATTCTTTTAAATGCATTAAGATATCTTTTTCTTTAATCTCGTGGCAGTGACAAGCCTTTGTACTAAATTGTCTATATTTTGAACAATCATATCCTTTTTCTTTTACCTTTCTTCTAATTACTATACCAGACATTCCTGAACCACAATCTGTACATTGACACATTCCAGAAAAATAATAGTCTCTTTTTGTATTTGCTCCTGAAGTATTTTGTTCATTCTTTTTCTTTCTTATTTCTTGTGCTAACTCGAATATTTCTTTCGAAATAATTGGCTCGTGATGATTTTCAAATACAAAATGTTCTTCTTTAGGCAACTTTACAGCTTTTCCTCTAATATTTACTGTTCGCTTTTTATGAGTAATTAAAGTACCTGTATAAATCTCATTTTTTAAAATGTTACTTACCATATCTTTCGTCCAATTTTCTTGAACTTTGTGTTTATAAACTCTACCTTTTTCTAAATGTTTCATTCTATAATACACAGATGGTGTTGGATAATTATATTTTGTATTTAATATTGCACTAATTTTTTGAAATCCATATCCATTTTCAACATATAGTTTAAATATAGTCTCAATAGCTGGTTTTAGTTCTTCTATGATATAAAGCATAGGTATATCATCTTTAAAAACTTTTTCATAACCATAATAATTTCCCATAATTAGTCTTGCTGTTTTTTGTTTAGAATACATATGATCTCTTGTTTTTCTAGAACAATCTTTTACATATCTTTCATTAAACCAGGTTGTAATTCCAATCGTATCATCCCTATCATTTAGTACATCATAACTTCCACCCATTTCAGAAACTAAAATTAAGTTTTTTTGCATATTTTTAAATTCATCAATAAGTACTAAAACTTTTCCATTGTTTCTACCAATTCTTGATAAATCTTTTGCTATAACTACATCAATTTTTCCTCCTTTTACTTTTTCTATCATTTTTGAAAATTCAGGTCTATTAAAGGTATATCCCGAAACATTGTCATCTATGTAGAAGTCTTCATCTTTGATGTTCCAATTACGTGAAGAAGCATAATCTTTAATAATTCTTTTTTGTTCTTCTATGCTTGAGTAATTTTCTTTATCTTCATCTCTAGACAATCTACAATATCCGTGCAACTGTCATTTTTTCCTCCTCACATGACCTGATATTGCCTACGTCTCGTATGTTATCATACATTATCAGTTAATTCCACTTGTTTCGTAACAATTTTTTTAAGAACTTCGGGATAGCTCTCCTTTCCTGTTACGAAAAAAGCTATACTGTATTTATCTTTTTTATAATTTTCAATTATTTCTTTGGTTTCTTTTTTTTCCAATTCTTCTTTAGTTAAATAAATTTGCACATATTTGTTATTTGTGATTTCATTAAAAGTAATTTGCATATTATTTAACTCCCTCATAATATTTCTCTTCTTAAATATTATGCAAAAAGAAATATACAAATATCTCCTTTTGTCTAAAAAATTACTTCATGAAGTCTAATACACAACTTTCTTGCTTACTATCAATAAATCACCTCCTATTTTGAATATTAATAATCTCTTTCTAATAATAGAAGTATAATTATTAATATAAATGTTGCGAAATTATATAATTTTTTACTTCTACTAAATAAGAACACTTTTTATTTTTTTAATGGGGAATTTTTCTTAATAAAATTATATAAACGCAAAAAATGATAATTATGTATAAAAC
>CAYXUA010000153.1:0-2763 GCA_964468015.1 uncultured Clostridium sp.
AATTATTTACAATATAATTATATAAATAACTATCATCCGAAAAGGCTTTTAGCATATCTAGTTTATTACTTTCTATGAATAATCTTATATTTTTCAACTCACCCCTCCTTTGTATAAAAAAGGGATAGATATTATTCTAACCCTTAACTTACACATTCTACTATTAAATTAACTCCATCTTTGAAGCCTTGCTTGTAATATTTTTCTAAACTGGCACAATATCTTTTTGAAACATCTTCAAGTGCATAATCAAGCATTTCTTCTATTTTATTTCTTAGTCTATCTTCTTTAACTTGCTCTATTAATTTTCTTAATTTATCTTCATTTCCATCTCGTTTTATTTCTAAAATTACATTTCTTTCTTCATCAGAAACATTTGCAAGTACTCTTTGTTCTCTGTCAAAGAAAATAGATTCTAATATTGTTTCTTCTTCCATAGTCTTTACCTCCTGTATAAGATTATACTATGGTGTTTTTATATATCCAAACCCTTTTAAAAAAATCTTAAAATTCCATATCATCTTCTTCAACTTCTTCTATTTCAACAACTTCAATACTTCTATTTTTCAAATCTTGTTTTATTTCTTCTATTTGTTCTTCACTAACAGATTTGAAACCTGCATTTTCAAAGTTATCTCCTACAACAAAACAATTTCCTGCAATATAATCATATCCAAAGTCAAGATTTGGTTTTTGATTGAGAATCTTTCCTTCTTCATTACAAACTAATAATAAATCTTCTTTATAAGGCACTACTTCAATTAAGCCTCCAACTAACTTTTGCTTAGCTTCTAATGTGTCATCTATTTCCATTACTATTGGATCTTTTCCTACTTGTTTGTATATAACTTTTAACTTTTTCTCTGTTTCTTCTTCCATATCGTACATTTCTATTATTTCTTGTAGTGAATATTTATTTAAATCTATACTTTCACTTTTATCTATATAACCGTCATCTAATAATTCAACATATCCACTCATTTCAGCATTTCTACCATAACTCTCAAAATCAAAATATCCTTCAATTCCATGTTGTTGTAACACTTCTAACAATCCTGTATCTTCAGCAAATCTATATCCATATTTTTCTTCTGCTGACATAGTCCAACTATCTATTTGATAAGAATAATAAGGTAGCTCATCTTCTTGAATAATTATATTCATTAATTCTTCAATGCTTAAATCTCCTTCTGAATTTGCATATCCTTCTATTGCTTCCATATTATAAATATTTTCTGATACTTTTGCTAATAAATTAAGCATCTTTATGCTTTCATATTCATTAACTTTATATGGTAAATCTGTTTCAAAATCATTTATCATATATTCTTCATATTCATCATTAAGTCCAACTACTTCTTTTAAAAATTTATCAATCTCTTCTTTTTCTTTTGGTAATTCAAGCCATCCTCCTTTTAATTCTCCTTCGTTATATTTTCCTAAATTACCAACCCATATATTAAGCATATTTTCTCTCCTTCCTTATACAAAAAAAGCTAGTAATTTTATGCTTTACTAACTCTCCTCTTATATTTTTACTAAAACTTCCTTCATTAGAATTTCATCAACTAAACCATCAATCATTTGTTGATATTTCGCTATAACATACATTTCACTTGTTTTAGGTTCTTTATATTCTGTTTTTATTTCGTTTTCTAATTTTTCTTTTAATTTTAAAATATATTGTTCTCTTTCAAATATTTTCGTGTTTAGTTCTCCTGTTAATTCTAATTCTTGTTTTCTGTATGGATAATTTTTCTCCATATTACTTAAAATCATCTGCCCATATTTTCCAAAAATCATTGTTTTCTACCTTCTTTCATTTATATTATACTTTACCAATATCAGGTTTTCCAAACCCAAAAAGAAAAGAGATACAAAGTTTTTCTCTGCATCTCTACAAGTATTTCATTATACATATTATACCACCTATTTTTAGCTTTTCAAGGTGGTCTTTTTTTTGTACTCTTTTTTGTGCGTACTTTTTATAGTACTATTTTTGTTAAACTTTTTTATCCTTAGATTTTAATTTTGATATCTCCATATTATCTTCCAACTCATTTAATCGTTCAAATTCATTTATCAATGTATTTATTGGAATATTCAAATCTAATACAGGTTTTAGCATATTTTCTAATTCAGTTATTTTTTTATCCTTTTCTTTTAGTTGATGTTCAAGTTGTTTAGTATATTCATCAACTCTATCTTCATTTATTAAATAAGTTTTTTCTTTTTCAAACTTTATTCCATTTATTTCACAACTCTTGTCCCAATTAGGATTTTGATATTGCTTACTTTCCTCATTAAAATTTATTCTATGTTGTAATAATAATGTTCTTAGTAAAAACTCTGTATCGTGATTTGCTTCATCAAATGCTGTTTCTGTAGCAATATACACTAAATCTTTATACATATTCCTTAAAACATCTATACTTAATTCTTCTATTGGCTGTTCCATATAATTATTATAATTTTTCTTAAAATCATCCCAAAGCATCTTATTTCCCCTCAGCTTTCTTTAATAGTTCTTCTAAACTAATCGGTTTAAAATCTATAACATCTACAGAAACATTTATGTGTAATTTTTCAGAATATAATTCCTCAGGATATTCCATTTCGTTTATAGTAGGATTTATTTTGTGTAATGGATTATTATGAATATGTCCATGTATATTTATATATCCTTCAGGAATTTCCGTATCTGCAAGTGGTTTATGAGATAATATTAGTTTTTCTTTATCTAATTTTAAATGATTATTAAGT
>CAYXUA010000154.1:0-2758 GCA_964468015.1 uncultured Clostridium sp.
TATTAATACCAGATACAAGATTAGCAATGTGTAATATAGTATTATTTTATTGTATTGGAAATATACTAAGTGATAATAACAATGTAAAAGAACAAGAAATAGAAATGAAAAATGATAAATAGGAGAAAAAGATGAAAAAAGTAATGTTAGTGTTTGGAACACGACCAGAAGCAATAAAAATGTGCCCATTAGTAAAAGAATTAAAAAGTAGAGAAAATATACAAACAGTAGTATGTGTAACAGGGCAACATAGAGAAATGTTAAATCAAGTTTTAGAATGTTTTAAAGTAGAGCCTGAATATAATTTAGATATAATGCAGGATAAGCAAACTCTTTTTGACGTTACAACTAATATAATATCAAAAATAAAGCCCGTATTGGAAGAAGAAAAACCTGATATTATTTTAGTGCATGGAGATACTACCACTACTTTTGTAACAGCACTCTGTGCATTTTATATGCAAATTCCAGTAGGACATGTGGAGGCTGGACTTAGAACATATAATTTATATTCACCATATCCAGAAGAATTTAATAGACAAGCAACTAGTATAATAGCTAAATATAATTTTGCACCAACGGAAATGTCAAAACAAAACTTGATAAAAGAGGGAAAGAAACCAAAAAGTATATATGTAACAGGCAATACAGCAATAGATGCATTAAAAACAACTGTAAAGGAAAATTATACTCATCCTATTTTAGACTGGGTAGGAAGTGATAGACTAATATTGCTTACTGCACACAGAAGAGAGAATTTAGGACAACCATTGGAGAATATGTTTAATGCGATAAAAAAGATTGTAATGGAAAATGAGAATATAAAAGTGGTATATCCGGTTCATAAAAATCCTAAAGTGCAAGAAATTGCAATTAGAGTGTTAGGAAATAATCAAAAAATAAAATTAATTGACCCATTAGATGTGCTAGATTTCCATAACTTTCTAGCAAGGTCATATGTTATATTGACCGATAGTGGAGGAATACAGGAAGAAGCACCATCTCTAGGAAAACCTGTTCTTGTAATGAGGGATACCACTGAAAGACCAGAAGGAATAAGAGCAGGGACCTTAAAGTTAGTAGGTACTGATACTGAAAAAATTTACATGGAATTAAAAAAATTATTAGAAAATCAAGAAGAATATAATAAAATGAGTAAAGCATCTAATCCATATGGAGATGGAACAGCAAGTAAGAGAATTGCCGACATATTAAGTTACTAAATTATATATGGAGAATTGAAGTTTAATTGATTGCAAAAGAAATAAAAATAGGAAATTGTGTAGTTATAGGTATACGGAACCGTTGTAACAAAAGATGTAGAGAAATATGCTACTGTTGGTGGTATACCAGCAAAAGTTATAAAATATATAGAGTAATAATAAAGAGTAGGATGAAAATGAAAGAATTTTTTAATAAATTTATAGGATTTTCAATAGGTCCAATAATTGGTGCAATTATAAGTTTTATTACAGTACCAATTACTTCTTATTTAGTATCAGCAGACCAGTTTGGACTTACTAATATGTTTAATTTGGCTAATACGACAATAACACTTATTGTACTATTGGGACTTGACCAATCGTTTGTACGAGAATATAATGATATTCAAAATAAGAAAAAATTACTATATAATAGTTTAATTATACCATTAATTGCAACAATAATAATGGGATTTGGACTAATAGTATTTAAAGAATATTTTGCTAAATTGTTGTTTGAAGATAGTGATTTGGTTGTGCCAATAATTTTGCTAGCAATATCAATGCCATTATTCATTATAGAAAAATTCATGTTACTAGCTTTAAGAATGCAGGAAAAGGCATTTAAGTATTCTGTATGGAATGTAATTTCAAAATTACTTAATCTTATACTAGTTGTTGTACTTTTATTGGTTTATAAAAGAAATTTTGAATCAATTGTATATGCTAGTATAATATCACAATTTATAGTTAGTTTGGCATTATTATATGTTACAAGAAAAAGTATAGGGATATCAAAAGAATATTTTGATAAAGGGCAAATGAAAAAATTATTGAAATTTGGACTTCCTTTAGTACCAGCAACATTGATTGGTTGGGGATTAAATTCCATGGATAGTGTATTTTTAAGAGCAATGACAACATATACTGAGTTGCGGATATTATACTGTGGCATTAAAGGTATCTAATGTTTTATCTCTAATTCAAACAAGTTTTACAACATTTTGGACTCCTATGGCCTTTAGATGGAATGCAAGTGGAGAAAAAAAAGAAAAATTTGAAATGGTGAGTCAGGGCGTTGCACTTGTAATGGGAGCAATTTTCATTTTAATTTTAACATTTAAAAATATAATTCCATTTTTCTTTGGAGATGGATATGAAAATATTATATACATAATACCATTTTTAATGTTTTATCCTATATTTTATACAATGAGTGAAACTACAACACTAGGCATTGCTTTTTCTAAAAAAACTTATTATAATATTATTGTATCAATAGTTTCAATAATAGTGAATTTAGTACTAAATGCTTTATTAATTCCTAAATTTGAAGCAATAGGAGCAGCTATAGCAACAGGAATTTCATATTTAGCTTTTTTCTGGGTAAGAACGTTAATATCAAGAAAATTATGGTACGAATTTAAGATTAGTAAATTTATTATTACAACAATAATATTAGTAATAGTTGCTTTTACAAATTGCTTTATAAAAGATATAATTGTAATTACATTAATAAATATTGTAAGTTTGATAAGTATTATTGTGAATTATAG
>CAYXUA010000155.1:0-2678 GCA_964468015.1 uncultured Clostridium sp.
TAATATCATATTTAAAAATCCTTTTATCTATTATTTTTTATCATTAAATTAAATCTTCTTCGTTGATTAGAGGAATTATATCTATTCCTGGTTCTTCATAAGGATGAACTTCTCTTAATTTCTTCAATACTTTTTTAGCTATATCAATATCACATATTGCTTCTAGTTTTTCTTCTTCTACAAATTCTAATTTGTTCTTTTCACCAATATATGGATTAGCATTATCATTAGGTCTAAAAGTTCCTATACATTTTGTAGTCATCGTGCAATATGTATAATTTCCTATAACTCCTGACCTTCATTGCATATCGCATTTCTTACTTTTTCAGTATTTTCAACAGGTACAGTTACGATAATTTTTACTTTTTTTATATCAATATTCATATTTTTATACCTCCATATACCATTGTTTTAAAAATATGCATTTATTGCTCTCATTCAATTTTATTTTATATATCATGTCATATGATACTGAATCTTTTAAAATAAAATTAACTATGCAGCATTCATTATTTTCACATAATATATTAAACTCAATATAACTTGTATTTTGTTTTTTATCTCTTGCCACATTTTTCTAATTTCATTCATGGTATTTATTTTCTCTGTAGGTGTCTCATAATACTCCACACTCTCATCAAATAAATTAACTATATTGTCTATATTTTTTTGTTTCCAATTGTTCAGTAATTCAATACACCATTTATAATAATCTCTCATATTCTATTCTCCTAATATTTACTGTATATAATGTATCATAAATTCTTAAATTTTCATAGTGTTTTACCATTTTTTACAAATATATTTATCCTTATATTTGCTTAATTACCACAAAATCTCCAATAGAGATAATGTCAAGAGCGAACAAAAGTGAGTTCATTTTACTCTTGATGTTATTTCTATTGGAGATTAAAATTATCTTTGCAAATAGAATAAAGGGAATAAAAAGGGAATTGATTTTATAAATTGCCCATCATATAATGTTATCATAGAAAATTGTACATTTGCTCAAGACAAGCCAGTCTTGGGTATTTTTTTATGCTTTTCTCATAAAGTTAAATGAGGCGATTTATATGGTATTAGAAGAATATACATTAGAAAGTACAAAAATAAAATTTTATGATGATTATATAGTAGAAAATATTACTACTCAAAAAGAATGCATAGATAATATTATAATTAATTTGATAAACAAATCTCTTTTGTTGTAATATGTCTAAATCTCATATATAATGTTTACAAGCTAAAGACAAATTACAAGGAAAGGAGGAAATGTGCAAGATGGCACATATGCAATATATTTAAGAAAATCAAGAGAAGATATAGAATCAGAGAAATATGGTGAAGGCGAAACTTTAGCAAGACATGAAAAAATCTTAACTACCCTAGCTTCAACACGAAACTTAACTATTGGTAAAATTTATAGAGAAGTTGTAAGTGGTGAAACTATTAGTGAAAGAAAGGAAATGCAAAAACTTTTAAAAGATGTTGAAAATGAAAAATGGACTGGTGTTTTAGTTGTTGAAGTAGAAAGACTTGCTCGTGGTGACACTGCTGATCAAGGTAGAGTTTCAAAAGCCTTTAAGTATTCCCATACCAAAATAATTACACCTGTTAAAACTTATGACCCAGATAACGAATTTGATGAAGAATATTTTGAGTTTGGCTTATTTATGTCTAGAAGAGAATACAAAACAATAAATAGGCGTTTGCAAAGAGGTCGTGAGGTTTCTGTTTCAGAGGGTAAATTTGTTGGTAATATTGCTCCTTTTGGATATGATAGAGTTAAACTAAAAGATTCAAAAGGTTATTGTTTATCAATAAATCAAAATGAAGCACCTATTGTAAAAGAAATTTTTAGACTATATACTTTGCAAAGTAATACTATAAATTCAGTTGCAAGACAATTAAATGATATGAATTTAAAACCTAGAATTTCAGATGAATGGACTATTTCTTCTGTTAAAGATATTCTTTCTAATCCTACCTATATAGGTAAAATTGTTTGGAATAGAAGGAAACAAAAAAAGAAAACAAAAAATGGACAGCTTATAATTAGTAGACCTCGTAACCAAGAGTATTTAATTTATGATGGATTACATGAACCTATTATTGACAATAAAACTTGGGATTTAGTACAAGAAAAAAGAAAACAAAATACTCCCAAAGTGAAACATAGCCATCAAGTCCAAAATCCATTAGTAGGTTTAGTGTTTTGTGAGAAATGTGGCAAGCCTATGCAAAGAAGACCTTATACAAAAGCTGATAAACCTGCTACTCTTATGTGTTCTAATTCCAAATGTGATAATGTAAGTTCTAAACTTTATATTGTAGAAAATAAAATAATTGAAGCATTAAAAATTTGGCTTGAAAATTATAAAATAAATTATGATATAAAAGATAATTCAAATACAGATAACAACAATATAATAGAACAATCTATATTCGCTACACAAAAAGAATTAGAAAAAGAAAATGCTAAACTTAATAAAATCTATGACTTTTTAGAGAATAGCATATATAGTAAAGATGAATTTTTGAGTCGTTCTAAATCTATAAAAGATAATATTGAAAATTTAGAATACAAACTAAAGGAATATACTGAACTTTTAAATAAAAATACTGAAATACAAATTCAAAAAGAAACTATGATACCTAAATTAGAAAATGTTATAGAT
>CAYXUA010000156.1:0-2599 GCA_964468015.1 uncultured Clostridium sp.
ATATACTATTATACCAAATATAATTATTGCTACTAATAATGCAATCCATTTTATATTTTCTTTCATCTTTTACTGTACCTTTTCAAATAATTTCTCTTGGTTTCTATCTATGTATTCTTTTATAAAATATATTCCGCAAACTATTGCCATTATTAAGCAAAGTGCTATTACTAAATAATTCATTTCTACAAATATTGCCCCTATTATAATTAAAAGAACAACTACTACTAATGCAAATATAAATCCCCATATCATGTTTAGATTTTGTTTTACTACTACATATTCCGTATCCCATTTTAGCTTTGGCCTTTTTAAATCCACTATTATCATTAAATATGAGTATAAAATGCTTAGTAATAATGAAACAGCAATATTAATTATTATAAACAATGCATCAACTTTGAACCCTATTGCAGCTACTACAATTGCTATAATTGACGATATCATATTCATAACTACTGCTGGCACTATTTTATATGTACATTGAGCAGATAAACTTATAGGAATATACTTCATAAAGTTTGCATTTTCCCCTTCTCTTGAAATAGCTGTTACAGGTATAAAATTCATTGAGAATAAGAATGTATTAATGCCTAAAATTACACACAAGCCAATTGTATTCATAATTGACATATCTCCCATTCCTTGTGCCTCTAGCTCTTCTAATCCTCCAGTTCCTGCTATAGCTGATACTAGAATTATAGCTGGCATTAATATTGATGGCAAAATACATTGAGTAAAAAATATTGAATTTTTAAATAATTGTACAAATTCCTTTTTTATATATGATTTAGCAACACTTTGTCTTGTATATTCTATTTCTTTATTTCTGGCTTTCTTCTTTTTACCACTATATATAGCTCCTACTGCTCCTTTGAAATATAATTTTTGTGATATTAGAACAAATACTACATAAGCAATAAAAGTTATAATTATAAGTTTTGTTATTGAATATAATCCTTCTACAGAATTATAAGACGTCAAAGCACCTATACTATCTCCTAAGGTTATAAAATAGCCATCTATTTGCTCTACTAGCCCATTAAACTGTGTTAACATCTGCAAAGTCTCTTCATCAGTAGTTTTTTCCATTCCCGTCATAGACATTGAAAATGCTATTATTGCAACTATCATCAAAGTTGTTGCTATTGTTTGAAATTTATCTTTATTCTTTATTATTCCTGTAATACTCATCAATAGCATTACAATTATTGAAGATATTAATGCCGGAAGTATTGGGAATACTATTAATACTAATAAAGCATACAAATAAAATAGTACACCAGCTCCTGTTACTATTCCATATATAATAAATGGAACTAATAGAAATGCAAATACTGTTATATACTCAGTTATTAGTATAGTATTAAACTTTGCAATTACAATCTCGTGTGGGCGTAGTGGTAATGGCAAAATGTATTCTATGTCTTTTGAAAAGTAAAACAAATTCATGCTTGAAATTAAAGTCTGTATTAATAATAGTAAAGCAATACTTAACAAAGTTATGCCTATAAACACAGCGGGTTGTCCAATTTCATTTAGCATTGATATCATTCCATAGCTCACTACTCCAAATATTCCTGCTATATAAGCTATTAAAATTACTGCACCTATAATTGTTAATATTTTTTTACCTTTTGAAGTTTCTTTTGTATTAGAGGTTCCTTTATATCTAAACGAAGTTTTTAGGAAAACTTTTGTTAATTGTATTATTTTATTCATTTTCAGTTATCTCCAAAAATAATTGTTCTAATGTTCCATCTTCTGCAAATTTTTCCTTTAATTCATTCATAGTTCCAACAAATATAAGTTTTCCTTTATTTATTATTCCCACTCTATCACATAACTTTTCTGCAACCTCTAATATATGTGTAGAGAAAAATACGCTGTTTCCTTGCTCTGCATGCTTTTTCATTAATTCTTTTAATTTAAACGATGACTTCGGATCCAAACCTGTCATTGGCTCGTCCAAAATCCAGTTCTTAGGATTATGTATTAATACACTAATAACAAGTATTTTCTGCCTCATACCATGCGAATAGCTTTGAATTGTTTCCTCTAAATTTTCATATATTTCGAATTCTTTAGCTAAATATTCTATTTTTTCGCTTCGCTCTTGTTCAGGCACATCATATATATCTGCAATGAAATTCAAATAATCTATCCCCTTTAATTTCAAGAACATATCGGGATTATCTGGTACATATCCAAATTGCTTCTTAGCGTCTACTGGTTCTAGCTTTATATTCTTTCCATCTATTGTTATATCTCCTTCATCTGAATTCAAAATTCCAGTTATCATCTTTATAGTAGTAGTCTTACCAGCCCCATTAGGCCCTAGAAAACCAAATATCTCACCATCTTTAATCTCTAGATTCAAACTATCAACCGACTTTTTCCCTTTTACATAGGACTTACTAACATTTTCTATTTTAATCATTAATACCTCTCCCCCATTTCATTGGATATATTATACTGTATTTTATTTTGATTTTCAATATTGCAATTTACTATTATTTCGAGTATAATAAATGTATCATACATGCGGGTATAATTTAGTGGTAGAATGTCATGCTTCCGACCTGATAGCGCGGGTTCG
>CAYXUA010000157.1:0-2590 GCA_964468015.1 uncultured Clostridium sp.
ATTTATAATACATTTTTAATAAAAAGTCTAGTCTTTTTCTGGTAAAAAAAGGAAAAAATTTCGCCCTCAAACGAGCTTATTCTGCAAATTCTACAACATTATTCTATTAACTTTTATAGTTCGACAATTCTCGTCATTAATCTCAAAAATACATCCATTAAGAATTGCCTCACCATCTGCTGCTTTATATCTTTCTGGAAGTGTTGTAACAAATCTTTTTATGGAAGCTTCAACATTCATTCCTATTACTGATTTTTTAGCGCCTGTCATTCCTATATCTGTTATATATGCTGTTCCGTTTTCTAGTATTCGTTCATCTGCTGTTTGCACATGTGTATGTGTTCCAAATACTGCATTAACTCGTCCATCTAAATAATATCCCATAGCAATTTTTTCAGCAGTTGCCTCTGCGTGGAAATCTACTATTACTATATCTACTTCTTTTTTTATTTTTTCTAACACATCATCTATTACCATAAATGGATTTTCTGATAATATATTTACATCAACTCTACCAATTAAATTAACTACAGCAACTTTTTTGCCTTTGCATTCATATATTCCATATCTATTACCAGGCACATTCCTATTATAATTAGCTGGCACCAATAAATGTTCGTTATCTATAAATTTAAAGATGTCCTTTTTACCCCAAGTGTGATTTCCCATGGTAATTACATTAACACCTAAGTTCATAAGTTCATTAAATATTTTCTCTGTAATCCCCATTCCATCAGCTGAGTTTTCTCCATTTACTATAACAAAATCTATATTTTCTTTTTCTTTAATTGACTTCAAGCAAGACTTTACTTTCTTCACTCCAACTTCTCCAACAATATCACCTATCGCTAAAATTCTCATAACATTTCCTCCTTATGTTTATTTGTTAATCCCTTAATAGTTATACCATAACAAACTTTATTTATCAATATTTCTTATACCAAAAACAAAAATAGAAGAACTATTTTGTTTTATAGTTCTTCTATTTTCCCATTATTTAGCATATTCGATTGCTCTAGTTTCTCTTATTACATTAACTTTTATTTGTCCTGGATATTCCATTTCATTTTCAACCTTTTTAGCAACATCTCTTGCCATTATTACCATTTCGCTGTCTGTTACTTTGTCTGGTTTTACTATAAGCCTTACTTCACGTCCTGCTTGAATTGCAAAAGATTTTTCAACTCCTTCAAAAGAATCTGCAATTTCTTCTAATTTTTCTAATCTCTTTATGTATGTTTCTAGAGTTTCTCTTCTTGCACCTGGTCTTGATGCTGATATGGCATCTGCAGCTTGTACTAATATTGCTTCTATTGTTTTTGGCTCAACATCACCATGATGTGCCTCTACTGCATTAATTACTTTTTCGTTTTCTTTAAACTTTCTAAGTACATCTACACCAATCTCAACATGAGTACCTTCCATGTCATGGTCTAGAGCTTTTCCTATATCATGTAATAATCCAGCTCTTCTTGCTAGTCTTGAATCTACGCCTATTTCATCAGCCATAATTCTAGCTAAATTTGAAACCTCAATAGAGTGGTTTAATACATTTTGTCCATAACTGGTTCTGTATTTTAGTTTACCTATTAATTTTACTAAATCTGGTGGTAAACTATTAACTCCAGTTTCTAACATTGCTCTTTCTCCTTCTGCCTTTATAGAAGCTTCAACTTCTTCTTTTGCCTTCTCTACCATTTCTTCTATTTTAGCAGGATGAATTCTTCCATCATCAATTAATTTTTCAAGAGCTATTTTAGCAACCTCTCTTCTTAGTGGGTCAAATCCAGAAAGAATAACTGCTTCTGGTGTATCATCAATTATTAGGTCAATACCTGTTAAAGTTTCAAGGGTTTTTATATTTCTTCCCTCTCTACCAATTATTCTACCTTTCATATCATCATTAGGAAGCGCTACAACTGATACTGTTGTTTCAGATGTATGGTCTGCTGCACATTTTTGTATAGCATAACTAAGAATTTCTCTTGCTGTTTTAGTAGCTTGCTCCTTTGTATTAGCTTCAAATTCTTTAATTAAAGCTGCTTTTTCATCATTTAGGTTTTTCTCTAATTCTCCTAAAAGTTGCTTTTTGGCTTCTTCTATAGTTAACCCAGATATTCTTTGTAATTCAGCAGTTTGCTTTTCTTCCAGGTCCTGTAACTTACGTTTTTCCTCTTCATTTGCTAATACTTTTTGCTCCAATTCTTTTTCATGTCTTTCAATCATTGAAGCTCGTTTTTCAAGCATCTCTTCCTTTTGAATAATTCTTTTTTCTTGTAATTGTACTTCCCCTCTTCTTTCTCTAATCTCTTGATCTAATTCGTTTCTAGCTTTTAGCATTTCTTCTTTAACTTTAAAAATTTCTTCTTTCTTCTTGTTTTCTGCTTCAATTTTAGCATTTTCTAATAATCTATTAGCTTCATTCTCTGCGCCCTGTATTTTAGATTCAGCAATTCTTTTTCTCAAAACCATACCAATAGGTATTAAAATTGCTGCTGAGATTAAGAAGGTGATTACAACTATTAAAATGTCGTTCATAATTATTACACCTCTTCTTATTAAATTTTCAATGTACAGATAAATATATAAT
>CAYXUA010000158.1:0-2521 GCA_964468015.1 uncultured Clostridium sp.
GCTTTTATATCACCCAAAAAATAAATTCCAAATCTGGAATTTATTTTTTTGTTCTAAAAACTGTACAAGCTGAATATATATTATATATAACAAAATAGGAATGGGGAAAATAAAATTGGGTATAATAAAAGGTATTTTATTTATTTTAATATTTTTATCCTCTACATATGTTGGACTACTTATTTCAAATAAATACAAAAATAGAGTGAATGATTTAAAAGAATTTAAAAGCATGCTAAATGTTATGAACACAAAAATAAGATATACATATGAGCCAATAGGAGAAATTTCAAAAGACATTTCGGAAATGACGCAAACCAATGTGGGAAACATATTTAAAGAAATCTGTAATCAGCTAAAAAGTAAACCAATATCAGAAGCATGGGATATTGCAGTTGAAGGTTATGGTAACAATTTTTCAAAAGAAGATAAAAACATAATAAAATCTATGGGAAAAATGCTTGGAAAAACAGATATAGATGGACAACTTAGTGAAATAAACCAAGCAGAAGAATTTCTGAAAGTGCAAATAGAAAAAGCAGAAAAAGAGAAACAAAAAAATGAAAAATTGTACAAATCCCTAGGAATGGTAATAGGGATAGCGATAATTATTATTTTAATATAGGAGGGGCATATGGACATAAATTTACTATTTAAAATAGCAGCAATTGGAATATTGGTAGCTGTATTACATCAAGTACTAGTAAGAGCTGGAAGAGAGGATCAAGCAATGATGACAACATTGGCAGGCTTAGTTATAGTGCTTAGTATAGTGATAAAAGAAATAAGCGATTTATTTACAACTGTTAGAGCCATATTCAATTTGTAATGGAGGTATTACATGGATATAATAAAAATTATAGGTGTGGGACTAATAGCTTTAATAATTATAATATTACTAAAACAGTACAAGCCAGACTTTGTAATATATGTATCTCTAATTGCAGGGGCATTAATAATATTTATGGTGCTCGACAAACTAACAGGAATAATAGATTTACTATCAAACCTATCTAATAAAGCAGGAGTGAGTAGCCAGTTTTTAGGTATATTACTAAAAATAACAGGAATAGCCTTTCTTACAGAATTTGCAGTAAGTATATGCAATGATTCTGGTGAATCGGCAATAGCTAACAAGATTGATTTAGGAGGGAAAATAATAATAATTGCAATTTCGGTACCAATAATTTCAGCATTATTAGAATTAATAATAAAAATTCTACCGTAATGGAGGAAAAAATGAAAAAAATAATACAAATGATAATTATAATAATGCTACTAATTACATTTTCAACTACTGTTTATGGGACAGAGACAGATGTAATAGAAGAACAAAAAACGTCATTGAATATATCGGGTTTTATAGAAGAATCTAAAAAATATACTGAAGAAGTTTTTCCAGACTTAGACTTATCCAATTTATTAGAGTCAGCAATAAAAGGTGAAGTAACAAATAAGACAATAATAAGTAGTGTATTTAATTTGTTTGGGAAAGAAATCAAATCAACAATAAAAACTTTAGCTAGCATATTAATAATAGTAGTAATACATAGTATATTCAAAAGTATAAGTGAAAACATGGGAAACAAGGGAATATCACAAATTACATATTATGTACAATATATATTAATAGTAACAATTATAATGAGCAATTTTACAGATATTATAAAAATGACAACAACAGCAATAGGTAATCTCGTAAGCTTTATGTATATGCTGACTCCTATACTAATAACTTTAATGATAACAACAGGAAATGTTATATCAGCAAATGTAATGCAACCAATATTATTATTTGCAATAACATTTATAGGAAATATTATTTCAAACATAATAATGCCAATTATGCTAGTTTCAACTATATTTAGTATAGTTTCTAATATATCAAGCAAAGTACAAATAGATAAAATTTCAAGTTTTTTCAAATCTGGAGTAGTTTGGGCACTTCGGAATAATGTTAACAATATTTGTTGGACTACTTTCACTAGAAGGGACTTTAAGTAGCAGTGTAGATGGACTAACAGCTAAAACAGCAAAAGCAGCAGTATCTAATTTTATACCTGTAGTAGGTAAGGTGCTGGGAGATTCGATAGATACAGTCATAGGCTGTGCCTCAATACTAAAAAATGCAGTAGGAATGGTAGGAGTAATAATTATTATTGGAATATGCATAGGACCAATACTAAAATTAGCAGCACTAACAATAATATATCATCTCGGAGCAGCGCTCTGTCAGCCAATAGCAGATGAAAAGATTGTAAAACTATTAGAGCAAATGGGTGGTTCTTTCAAAATATTACTTGCAATAACCTGTTCTGTATCTATAATGCTTATGATAGGTATAACTCTGGTGATAAAAATTTCGAATAGTGGACTAATGTATAGGTAGGTGAAAACATGAGATGGTTAAATTCGTGGGCAAGTGGAGTAATAGTAGCAATAATAGTAGCCACTATACTAGAAATGCTCTTGCCAGAAGGGAATAATAAAAAGTATATAAAAGTAATAATAGGTATATATG
>CAYXUA010000159.1:0-2473 GCA_964468015.1 uncultured Clostridium sp.
CATCAATATTATGCTTTATAATATATCCAATATTTCATATTACATATGGATATGGAACATTTTTAGGAATATTTTTAATTTTAAAAAATTGTAATAATAGGAGGATTAAAAAATGAATTTATCAGATGTTGAAAACAAAAGAGTAATAATAGGAGCCGTAGGGTTAGGATATGTAGGACTTCCACTAGCAATAAGTTTTGCTAAAAAATTTAAAGTAATAGGGTTTGACATAAATGCAGCAAAAGTAAAAAAGTATGAAGAAGGAATAGACGTAACAAATGAAGTAGGAGATGAAGCTGTTAAGAATACTACAATGACTTTTACAAGTAATGAGAAAGATATTAATGTGGCTGATTTTATAATAGTTGCAGTTCCAACTCCAATTGATAGTCATGACAACCCAGACCTTACACCAGTTGTTGAGTCTTCAAAAATAGTAGGAAGAAATATGAAAAAAGGAGCAATTGTAATATATGAATCTACCGTATATCCAGGATTAACAGAAGAAATATGTGTTCCAATATTAGAAAAGGAATCAAATATGAAATGTGGAGTTGATTTTAAAGTGGCATATTCACCTGAGAGAATTAATCCAGGGGATAAAGTACATAGATTTGAAACAATAACAAAAATAGTTTCTGGAATGGATGAAGAAACATTAGACTTAGTGGACAAGCTATATAGTTCTGTTTTGCAAAATGGAACATACAGAGCTGCATCAATTAAAGTGGCAGAAGCAGCAAAAGTAATAGAAAATACACAAAGAGATATTAATATAGCTTTTGCAAATGAATTAGCCGTAATATTTAATAAATTAGGAATAGATACTAATGAAGTATTAGATGCTGCGGGAAGCAAATGGAATTTTCTTGATTTTAGACCAGGTTTAGTAGGAGGACATTGTATAGGAGTAGACCCATTTTATTTGATTTCTAAATCAAAAGAAGCAGGATATCAACCAGAATTGTTAATGGCAGGAAGAAAAGTTAACGATGGAATGGGAAAATTTATAGCTGATAATGTAGTAAAGAAATTTATAAAAGCTGATAAAAAAGTAAAGAACGCTAAAGTACTAGTTTTAGGACTAACTTTTAAAGAAAATGTTGGAGATTTAAGAAATTCAAAAGTAATAAATATTATTAGAGAGTTAGAAGACTTTGGAGTTAAAGTATATGCAAGAGACCCATATGCAGATTTAGAGGAAATAGAAAAAGAATATAATATAAAGATTGATGAAAACAAAGAAAATGAAAAAGTAGATGCTGTAATATTAGCAGTAGCACATAATGAATATAAGAATTTATCAATTGCGGAAATAAAAGAATTATTAAAACAAGATAGTAATTTAGTATTTGATATTAAAAGGGTAGTTGACAAAGAAAAAGCAGAAAATGAAGGAATTGATTTATGGAGATTATAAGTAGGAGGTAAGCATATATGGAATTATTGCATATTGCATCATATTATATATCTTCAAAAGTATATAAAGAATTATTTACTACTATATGTAATCAAAATAGTGATATAAATCAACAGGTGTATGTTCCTATAAAGAGAAAAGAGTATATAAATGCAAATAAGATAGAACATGAAAGGATAAAAATATATTATAGAAAAATACATAATGATTTAGATAGGATTTTATATAGAAGAAAGATAGATAAGTCATTTGCGGATATAGAAAAATGTGTAGATTTAAAGAAAATTGATTATATATATGCTCATACAGTATTTGCTGATGGGGCAGTAGCCAATAAAATATATGAAAAGTATGGGACAGAATATGTAGTGGTAGTAAGAAATTCTGATGTAAATGCATACCTTAAATACATGCCTTTTGCAAAGAAATATTTTATAAAAATAATATCACAAGCTAAAAAAGTAATTTTTATTTCTCCTACTATGAAAAAAGATGTTGAGAAAAGAATAAAGGATAGACAATTTATAGACATTTTAAATAAGAAAAGTGTAATTATTCCAAATGGAATAAATAAGTACTGGCATGAAAATAGGCTTCAGTATCCAAAAGATGAAGTAAGCCAAAAAATCGATTTTATACAAGTATCTGCATTAGATAAAAATAAGAACTTATATTCTACAATTGATATAATAAAAAAACTTAAAGACATAGGGTATAATGTGAATTTGAATATAATAGGAAAAGGAAATTATGAAAAGGCTAAATTACCTAGTTTTGTTGGAAAAGAAGAAAGTGAAGCAAAAAAAATAGCTAAAAGTCTTGGCTTAGATGTTACTATTAAATATATAGAAAAAGAAGAAGGAACTATCGACCTTCCAATTTACAGACCTGAAGGAACTGACTTTGGAATAATGAGAGTAGTTGATGAAAGAGGCCAGAGAAGCATAACTCATTACAAAGTAGTAGAAAAATATGAAGATGCAAGTCTTGTTGAATGTACGCTTGAAACAGGAAGAACACATCAGATAAGAGTGCATTTAAGCAGTATCGGCC
>CAYXUA010000160.1:0-2470 GCA_964468015.1 uncultured Clostridium sp.
ATATTATATATTTTATTTTTTACATATATTTCTTTTAGTTTTTGTTTTCCTTCTGTTAATTTTGCAATTATTTCATTTTGATTTACTATTTCCTTTACTTTTTCCTCTTCTTCTTCTCTTTGTACTTTTATAGTTGCTCTTACCTTTCCATTGATTTGGACTGGAATTTCTATTTCGTCATCTATTGTTTTATCCTCATCATATGTTGGCCATGGCTTGTAAGCTAGTTCTTCTTTTTCTCCTATCAATTGATTTAATTCCTCTGTCATGTGTGGTGCAAATGGATTTAGTAATTGCAAGAATGTAACAAATTCTGCTTTATTAATTCTTTTTGCTTTATAAAATTCATTTACCATTGTCATAAATGTTGCAACAGATGTATTGAATTTCATTTCTTCTATATCATTTGTCACTTTCTTTATTGCTTTATTCATCATGTTTTCAAATTCTTTTGAGTACTCGTCTCCTTCTACTAGCATTTCTTGCAAATTCCATACTCTATCCAAGAATTTTCCGCATCCTCTGATACTTTCCATTGACCATGGTGCTGTTTGGTCAAATGGCCCCATAAACATTTCATATACACGGAAAGCATCTGCCCCAAAGTCTCTCACTATATCGTCTGGATTTATTACATTTCCTTTTGATTTTGACATTTTTTCTCCGTTGCTACCTAGTATCATACCATGAGAAGTCCTTTTTTGGTATGGCTCTTTTGTTGGTACTACTCCTATGTCATATAAGAATTTATGCCAGAATCTTGAGTATAGTAAGTGAAGTGTTGTGTGCTCCATTCCTCCGTTATACCAATCTACTGGTGACCAATATTCTAGAGCTTCTTTTGATGCTAATGCTTTGTCATTATGTGGGTCCATATATCTTAGATAATACCAAGATGAACCTGCCCATTGTGGCATAGTATCTGTCTCTCTTCTTGCTTCTTTTCCACAGTGAGGACATTTTGTTTTTATCCATTCCTCTTGTTTTGCAAGTGGTGATTCTCCATTTTCTCCTGGTTCATAATCTTCTATTTCAGGAAGTACTAATGGTAATTCATCTTCTGGAATTGGTACCCAACCACATTCTTCACAATATACCATTGGAATTGGCTCTCCCCAATATCTTTGACGAGAGAATACCCAATCTCTTAATTTATAATTTACTTTTCTTTCTCCTAGCTTTTGTGCTTCAATATATTCAGTTGCTTTAGTTATTGCATCTTTTGATTTTAATCCGTTTAAGAAGTCTGAATTAATTGCTACTCCATTTTCCACGTCCGTAAATGCTTCTTCTAAACTCATTTCTTCTTTTCCTATTGGTGCAATTACTTGTTTTATTGGTAACCCAAATTTTCTTGCAAATTCAAAGTCTCTATCGTCATGCGCTGGAACTGCCATAATAGCACCTGTTCCATATGTAATTAAGACATAGTCTGAAATCCAAATTGGGATTGGCTCATTTGTTAGTGGATTTATTGCTTTTATTCCTTTTATTTCAACTCCTGTTTTTTCTTTGTTTAGTTCTGCTCTTTCAAAGTCAGATTTTAATGCAGCCTTTTGCTTGTATTTATTTACTTCATCTAGGTTTGTAATTCTATCTGCATATTTTTCTATAAGATTGTGTTCAGGTGCTACAACCATATATGTTGCACCGAATATTGTGTCTGGTCTTGTTGTGTAAATTAGAAGCTCATCATCTGTTCCTTCTATTTTAAATTTAACCTCTGCTCCTTCGCTTCTTCCTATCCAATTTTCTTGTTGTGCTTTTATTTTTGGTAGAAAATCTATGTCTTTTAAATCATCAATCAATCTTTGAGCATATTCTGTAATTTTTAGCATCCATTGACTTTTTTCTTTTTGCACAACAGGACTTCCACATCTTTCACAAACACCATTTACAACTTCCTCGTTTGCTAGACCTACTTTACAACCTGTACAAAAATTAATTGGCATTGTAGCTTTATATGCTAAACCTTTTTTGTATAATTGAATAAATATCCATTGTGTCCATTTATAGTAATTGGGGTCTGTTGTATTTATCTCTCTTGACCAATCAAATGAGAAACCTATTGATTTTAATTGCTCTTTAAAGTGATTTATATTATTCTCTGTTGTAATTCTAGGATGAATATGATTTTTTATTGCATAGTTTTCAGCTGGAAGTCCAAAAGCATCAAAGCCTATTGGATATAGTACATTGTAGCCTTGCATTCTTCTTTTTCTTGCAATAATATCTAAGGCTGTATAACTTCTTGGATGACCAACATGAAGTCCTTGTCCTGATGGATATGGGAACTCTATTAATCCAAACCATTTAGGCATAGAATAATCTTCTTTTGCATTGAATGTCCCTTTTTCTTCCCATTTATTTTGCCATTTTTTTTCTACTTCTTTAAAATTATAACTCATGTTAATCTCTACCTTTCAATACTCTGTATTTTTTAATTTCTACATATTATACAATATTTTTT
>CAYXUA010000161.1:0-2457 GCA_964468015.1 uncultured Clostridium sp.
GTTATAGTAATAATCCTTTGAGAATTAAATAGCATACATTCATTAGCATTTTGTATGTTATGTCATTCCTGTCATACTTTAATTTTTCTGTTTTCAATAACTCTGTCAAAGTAGTTTTTATAATTTTATTCATATATGAATTTACAGAAAATTCATCATATTCACATATCATTTTGTGATCTTTTATTGTGTTACATTTTATTGATTCAGTTATCTCTATTTTTCCCTTTAAATTACCAAGATTTTCTTTATTATTTATATATTCCTTATTTAAGCCTCTCTTGATTTGAGCATTCATTCCTTTTATTAGAATTGTAGCAAATAAATCATATGTATTTTCAAATTCTTCTGTTTTTATAGATTGTGTTCCTTTTTCATTTAGTACTCCAAAGGCATACGCCAACATCCAGTATACATTCTTTATCTTAACCATATTTAGTTTATTAGTATTGTATAATTTTTATTGCTAACAGTAAAGTTTCATTTGAAAAATCTCCATTTAAATACTAAAATAGAAAATTGCAATACCAATAATTGGTATTGCAATTTTCTATTTACTTAACATTTCACTTGCCTCAACTCTATTTTCTATGGTTGTAACTGTATCAATAACTGTAGTATCTTTAATTTTATTTTCCATCATTATAATTTTATCTTCTACAATATTGTTCTCTTCATCGGTCATATCTTCGCTATTTTCATCAACATAAACAATTTGATATCCAGCATAATTTTCTTTAATATAATTCAAAAATTCTTGTACTTTATCTTCTCCAATGTAAAATCCTTTGCCAGTATCCAGAATATTTGTTAAAAGATAGCCTTTATCAGTTAATGATATACCTATATTTTTATATCCTAATAATGGAATATCAACGCTTATACTTATACTTACACTATATCGCTCCGACATATATTTTCCTGTGTCATTATCGCTATATATATTTTCTAAATTTGGATTATTAAATAACTTCTGCCAAATTATCTCATCATCTACATCATAAAATTCAATATTTTTATATTCTATATCTCCTTCTGAATTTTTATCCCAATAGTCATAACATATTGTTCCAAAAGAAGTAATTTCTTTTAAGTCTAAATCTTCCATAAACTCGCCCAGTGTTGTAGGTCTATAATATGAATTTACATATACATAATAATTAATATCTCCTTCAAATTTTACAGCAATAGCACATTTTTCAGCTATATTTTTTATAGCATATAATTCTCCTTTTTTGTTGTGATAAGTATCAGTATAAATATCATGCCCTACTAAATTAGCTGTTCCTATGTTTTCTCCTATATTATCATTTGAAATTTCTGTCACTCTAGTTGAATATTTACTATTATTATATTGGACTTCCATGAACTGTTGACTAATAGACATTTCATCCCATTTTGATATTACTGCTATACTGTCCTCAATTTTTCCATCACGATATACTTCTTTTATAATCCAATCGTCATTGTTAGAAATAACTATATCTGGTTTTGAAGTAAATAAATTACTTTCATAAAGTCCTATAATTGCAATAAGTGCTATACAAATCGGAGCAAGAATATATTTTAATTTTAAATTTTTCATAAAATCCACCCTAATTTTAGGTATTATTCGATTATTTTCTTCTTTAATTTCGCCTATTAAATAATTATCATCAATATCTCCAATCGCCTTTAATAAGTCTCTATTATTCATATAAACCACCTTCTTCCAAATAATTCTTTAACTGTTTTCTCAGCCTTAGTAATATTATCTTTGTATTGCTTTCACTTATATTATTTCTAGAAGAAATTTCTTTAATCGAATATAAATACCAATACCTTTCTAAAAAAATTTTTCTTTTATCTTGCGATAGTTTTGATAAAAAAATATTAAGCTCCTTTACTAACTCATTGTAGCCTAATTCCTTTTCGACATCGTTATTAGAAGAAAGACATTCTTCTAGTTCTTCAAGAGCAATTTCTAGTGTATAATCTCTTTTTTTAGATTTTTTTCTTTCATATTGATTAAGAGCTAAGTTCCTAGTAATTTTTCCTAAATATACTTTTAATATATTTGGTCTTTGTGGAGGAATATTATTCCAAGCTTTAAAGTATGTATCATTAATGCATTCTTTTGCTTCTTCACTATTTTGCAGGATATTAAATGAAATTGTATTACAATATTTCCCATACTTTTTATCTGTTTCATAAATGGCTTTTTCTTGCCTTGCCCAATATAAATTTATGATTTCTTCATCACTCATTTTTGTTCTCCTTTCTATCTATAAAGACAGAAATTATTTTAATTGGTTACACTTTTTTCTTTTTTTAGAAAATTTAAAGAGTTTGCTATGTTACTAATTCTTGTTATGATTATATAATAAAAGGCAGATAATTTCAACTTATTATCTACCCTTACTTATTGTAATTTATCTATATGTTCTTTCAAGTTCATGTTGTATTTCTTCAGCACAC
>CAYXUA010000162.1:0-2438 GCA_964468015.1 uncultured Clostridium sp.
GATACTATTATTCCTAAATATTTATTTGTTGCTTTAATTGATATTTCTTTTTTCTTTATAAATTCATATATAAGTATTGCTATTATCTCCACTAATATGACAGCTAAGAAACCATTAAACACATTCATTATAGTTAAACCTGAATATGTTCCAATTCCCTCCCAAGCCAATTTAGTATTAGTTAAATTAGATAACATTCCTTGTCCTCTGTAGCCCATGAACATGTGTACAAAAGAATATGGAAATATAAGTAATGATATTGCTGCTGCAATTACCATAGTTATTGTGTAATTGATTGCGTTTTTGTATTGCTTTTTGATTATATATCTTATCATATATATAGCATACAGTACAAATAAATATACCAAATAATAATAATGTGTAAGCGAACCTAAAACAGCACATATTCCAATTACCACTAGATTCTTTATATCTATTTTCTCTTTTTCTAGATTAATCATATGAAGACATGTAATTACTAATATGCCTAGAGCCGTTAAAGCATACATTCTTGTAAGTAGTATCGTTTCTATACTTGCTACAGTTAATCCTCCTACTAATGCTATTCCTAAACCATATAGTTTATTATTAAATAACTTACTTGCTATTAGATATGTAAATATAGTTATTCCAATATGTATTACTATATTTAATATTATTCCCGGCCATATAGAAAAATTATCTAAATTAAATGAACTTGCAATTCTAAGCAAGAAATAATAAAAAGGTGGATGGACATCATTCTTTTGTTGTTCATACACTGGAGACCAGTCTGCACTTTCCTCACTGCTTATTGTAATATAATCATTATAATATTCTTTATCATGCCATGTGTTATAAAAATCTTCATTATTTGTAATTTCTACTTTATCGTAGTTAATTAATCCATATGAATATCCTTCATCTATGTGAATATAGCTTTTATTTGTTGCTACAATAACATATACGATTGACTGGAATACTATAATTAGTGCTAATATTACTATAATCGTTTTTTTACTTAATTCTAATTTTTTCATTGTTTTCCTCCTAAATATACTATTGTATATTTTATCACACTAATAGAATTTATGCTAGTACTGAACAAAATAAAAGACACAATTTGCTATAACAAATTGTGTCTTTTGCATTTAAATTAATTCCTTTTCTACATCATTTATTGTAATATTTCTAACATGCTTAATTTTCTCCCATTTTGTATCTCTTTTTACTAAGCATTTAAAGTTTATTACTAGCCATGAACCCATGAATAACGGATAGAATAATAATCCTTTAAACATCGGTTTAATTTTTCTTTTATCTAGTACCATTATTAGTATAGCTGTTGCTATTGGTAGTAAGAAGGTTGAAACTAAATATCTTCCATAGTTTAATATTAGTTCTGCTGCTGTCATTCCATTTGCACAATAAATTGCTAAATTAACTCCTAATAATAATACAGTAATTAACATCATTGGAATTCCTAATATATATAGGAAACCATCAAAATTCATTAGAGATTTATTTTCTTTAATACCTTTAGCTAAATCCTTGGTATAGTATTTCATGCATTGTAAATGTCCTACTGTCCATCTTGAACGTTGAGACCATGATTGTTTGAAATCAACTGGTTGTTCATCATAAACTTTTGCATCTATAGCCCAGCCTAATTTTTTACCTGCTGCTATATTTTGTAATGAGAATTCTATATCCTCTGTAAGGGTTTTGGTTTGCCATCCATTTGGTTTTATTACATCAAATTTTACCATAAAGCCTGTTCCATTTATAAGTGGTGATAGTCCTAAATTGTATCTTGCTAAATGATAGAATCTGTTCATTGTCCAATAGAATATTGCATATCCTGCTGATACCCAACTGTCTGTTGGATTTTTTATATCTCTATAACCTTGAACTACTTCTTCACCTTGACATAGTTTTTTATTCATTACTTTTATAAAATCTGGCATAACTATATTATCAGAATCAAATACGCAGAACGCATCATAATCAGCATCTTCTTCTATTTTTTGTTTTAAGAACCATTGTAGTGCATAGCCTTTTGTTTTTCTTGTTTCATCAAATCTTTCATATACAATAGCTCCTGCTTCTTTTGCAATGGCTGCTGTATTGTCTGTACAATTATCTGCAATTACATATATATCAAGTAATTCTTTTGGATAGTCTTGCTTTTTCAAACTTTCTATTAAATTTGCTATTACGGCTTCCTCATTGTGTGCAGGAATTATTGCCATAAATTTGTGTTTTTTCTTTGTTAATAATGGTTTATCCTTTAACTTCACAAGTGAACACATACTAACAACTATTTGATACAACCAGAACAGTGTTATAATCCATATTAATGCTTGTTGAAGTAAATATAAATATTTCATTTTAACCTCTTTCCTTTTTATATATTTTATTACATCTTTTATATTATATGTCATTTTCTATAAAATTAC
>CAYXUA010000163.1:0-2431 GCA_964468015.1 uncultured Clostridium sp.
TATTAAAATAATTCATTCCTATATCATACAATTGCATATCAATTCCGCTTAATTTTAGAACCCATACGGATTCTCTGGTATATGCGCCATAAGGATAAGCAAATACTTTCAAATTTTTACTTCCCAAATTTTCTTCTATAATTTTGTAAGATTCTAAAACATCGTCACGAATTGCTCTAACAGGAAGTTTATCATAAAATACATGTCTCTTACTATGGCTAAAAATTTCTACAAGCCCACTGTTTTGCATTTCTATACATTGTTCCCAACCTAAATACTTTTTGCCATCTATTTCTTTTCTTATTTTATCAGTGACTACAAAAATAGAGGCTTTTATATTATATTTCTGTAGAATAGGATAGATATATTCATAATTACTATAATAGCCGTCATCCATACTGACTAAAATAGTTTTTGTTGGCAGTTCTATTTTTCCATTATTGGCATCATCCAGTTCTTGCATAGATATAAATGTATATCCATTTTCTAATAGAGTCTTTATATTTTCCTCAAAGCTTTGTGGAGTGTTAATATAACTAAAATTATCAGGGTCACTATCAGGAACTGTTGTCACAAAATCATGATAAAGTAATATTGGAATTTTAATATTAGCTTTATTACTTTTTTGATGTTGTGAGAAAAGAATTATCGCAATTGCGACTAGTATAATTAAAATAGCTATAACAAGCCAATATTTAACTTTCATATTAGTCACCACCTATATATAATATGCATTTCGCATTTTTTTGACAGGCATTTCCTTTTATCACCATTTTTCGACATCTTTCATAAGATGGTATAGGGGTGATAAAAAATGTTTTTAATATCAACTATGATTGCACTTTTTATTTTATCTGCTCAATTTGTATTAATATTAATTGGATAAATGATATAGCATGTTATTTTGGGTACTTTTTAGCAATATATCTCGTACTATTTATAGCACTAATTCCAGGATTTATTTTTACATTTATGTTTATTAGTTTATTGTGGGATAAAAAAGAGAAAAAGACATGTACGGACAAAGAAGAAGATGTTACCATTTTAATACCAGTTTATAATGCGAAGAAATCTATTAAAGAAACAATAGAATCTATTAAAAAACAAAAATATTGTGGAGATATTTATATTAATATAATAGATGATGGTTCAACTGATGGCTCATTAGAACTATTAAAATCTATGAATTTAGGAACTGAAATAATGCTATTAGAAACAGACCATAGAGGTAAAGCATTTGCATTAAATAAAGGCTTACAACATGTAAAAACAGATTATACAATCACAGTGGATAGTGATACTGTTCTTCATCCATTAGCAGTTAGGAAGATTATGCATAAATTAGTAAACTCAGATAAAAAAACGGTAGCTACAGCTGGATGTTTATTTGTTAAAAATGCTAAGAAAAGTTTTATTACAAAGCTACAAGAATGGGACTATACTTTAGGAATATTTGGAGTAAAACTATATCAGGGTAACTATAATTCTACATTAGTTGCTCAAGGCGCATTCAGTGCCTACAAAACAAAGCTTTTAAGAGAGAGAGGTGGATGGCAAAATTGCGTAGGAGAGGATATTGTTTTAACTTGGGAGTTATTAAGCCAAGGATATGAAACTAATTTTGCAAAAAATGCAATTGCTTTTACAGAGGTTCCTGAAACTCTAACTAGTCTAGGAAGACAAAGAAAGAGATGGGCAAGAGGTATGATTGAAGCTTTTAAAAGGGTAAAGACAATAACCTCATCAAAGCTTAATTTTAGGTCTAAATTCCTAATGTGCTTTAATTTGTTGTTCCCTTTTATAGACCTTGCTCTTCTAATTTTTGTACCACTTGGACTAATTTTATTAGCTTTTGGAAATCCATTATTGATTGGATGGCTAACTTTACTTGTTATTTTTCTTGGAATGTTGCTTTGCTTGGTTATTGAAATTAGAAGAAAAAATATGTTAAAAGAAATTGAATGTAAATTAGAAAGAAGAAGTATCTTGGCTTTTATTTTTTATATTTTATTATATGCATTCATTTTAGCACCTTATTGTTTAAGTGGATATATTTCAGAATTGATAAATTCAAAAAAAGAATGGTAATAATGTTTCATGCCAGCTTGGATTAAGCTGGCATTTTTCTGTTTCAATAATGTACTGCTGTGTGTTGATATTTTGAGAACCATATGCTATAATAACATTTAGCAAACATGCTATTATAGCTCAGTAGGTAGAGCAACAGATTCGTAACCTGTAGGTCGGCGGTTCGATTCCGCCTAATAGCTCCAATAAATAAAAATTGTGGAGGAATTATGGGTTTTTTTGATAAATTAAAATCAGGACTTGGAAAGACAAAGGAGTCGTTTAATGAAAAAATAAATAATGTATTTAGTAATTTTAGAAAAGTAGATGAAGAATTACTAGAGGAATTAGAAGAAATATTAAT
>CAYXUA010000164.1:0-2301 GCA_964468015.1 uncultured Clostridium sp.
TAGTAATTTTGATTATTCTAATTTAGAAAGTGTTTCTCGAATTTATTTACCTATTTCTTGCTTTTTGGATACGAAGAATACTGAAATTATCAACAATTTAAATGGAGATTTATATATTTATTTGCCAAGTATTATACGAAAAGATTTTACTAATCATGTTTTGACTCAGATTAGTCAAATTTTAAGTAATTTTAAGATTAAAGGCTTTGTTATTTCTAATTTAGCTGATATTGTACTTTTGGAAAAATATAAGACTCAATACGAATTTATTGGAAATTATACTTTAAATGTGTTTAATAATTATACTATCTCGGAATTACATTCTCTTGGAGTTACTGATATTACTGTTTCTCCAGAGCTTAGTAAGCTTTCCTTGATGGATATTGAGGCAGAACATTCTGAGATAATTGTTTATGGTAATACTCCTGTTATGGTTATGAATTATTGCTTACTTGGTAAGTCTAATCACTGTTATGGTTCTTGTAAGCATTTATGTAATAGCAAGAGATTTTATTTAAAAGATAGAATGGGATTTAAGTTTAGAGTTGTACCTGATAATGTTTGTACTGTTAGTACTTTGTATAATAGTAAGATTACTTCTATTAATGCTTGTAATCTTGAGTTTGAAAATTTTAGGATTGATATTTTGGATGAGAGTATTAAGGAAATTAATGAGATTATTTTAAGTGTGAAGGGTGGTTCTCGTTTAGAGGGAATTGCTTATACTAATGGGAATTTTAATCGTGAGGTTTAATTTTCCCTCTTTATTTTATTTTTCTTGATTTTGTTTGGTTATTATTCCTATTTCTTGGTTTAGTCTTATCAGCTCTTTATTTTGTTTGGTTACTACTACTGATAGATGCAATGTATATAGTATTAGGAATACGCATGCTACTAGGAATAATAGGGCAGGTGCATAGTAAATACCTAGTGATGTTGATATTATGTCTAGTAGTTTGTGGTTCCATGCTAGTATTATTATTACTACTCCAAATATTATCCATAGGATTGAGTATTTTTCATGTAGTTTTTTATTTCTTACTAGTAATATTACTGATAGTAAGAATACTATTGAAAAAATTATTGCAAATGTATATATCATTTTATTTTTCTCCTTTTTGTAACATGCATATGAACATTGCTAGACTTACTTTTACCATATAATAAATCGATTTAAATGGTGTTATTGATGATTTTCCTGTTTCTCTATTGTTCATTTTACTTGGTATTTCTTTTATTTTATATCCTCGTCTTAGTAACCATAAATTTGTTTCTGGTTCTGGATAATCATGTGGGTAATTTTCTACAAATTCTTTTATTACTTTTTTATTTGCAGCTCTATATCCAGAAGTTGGGTCATATATCATTCTTCCTGTACAGATTTTTATTATGCCTCTTATTAGTTTTATACCTGCCATTCTTGACATAGTCTGTTTGTATTCATTTTCTTGTACAAATCTGGAAGCTATAACCAAATCATTCTCATGTATTTCCTCTAATATCTGCTTTATATACTCTGGTTTATGTTGCCCATCACCATCATATTGAATTGCAACATCATAATTGTTTTTTAGTGCATATAAATATCCTGTTTGTACTGCTCCCCCTATTCCTAAGTTTACTGGTAAATCTATAACTGTTGCTTGAGTTTTTTTCGCTTCATTAGAAGTGTTATCTTTTGAACCATCATTTATTACAATTACATCTACTTCTGGATTTGTTTTTATTAAATTATCTACTGTATTTTTAATACAAGCCTCTTCATTATATGCTGGAATAATTACTAGTGTTTTCATATTAGTATCCTTTTATATCTATTTTTTATATGGTTATTTTATATCATACTTTTTTGTTTTTGTCTATAATAGAAGAAAACATAAAAAATTCATAAATTCCCTATATAGAAAAAAAGCATTGCTCAAGCAATGCTTTTCTTATTCACTCTATTATTCAGCTGTTTCAGCTTCTGGAGCATTATAAGCTTCTAATATAGCTTTTTGAATTTTTTCCCTTGTTTCAGGGTTGATTGGATGAGCTATATCCTTGAATTCTCCGTTTGGAGTTTTTCTGCTTGGCATAGCTATGAATGGTCCATTTTGACTTTCGATTACTTTGATATCATGAATTACGAATTCATTATCAAATGTTACAGAAGCAACAGCTTTCATTCTGTTTTCTGAATTTACTTTTCTTAAACGTACATCTGTTATTTGCATTTGTGCACCGCCTTCCAATGTTTTAAAAAATTTTTTGTACATTTCTTATGTACAAGTATATTATTCGCCAAAAAAATCTTTTTTC
>CAYXUA010000165.1:0-2300 GCA_964468015.1 uncultured Clostridium sp.
TTTAATATTATTATATGTTGGTACAGAATCTGCAATTGTATCTATAATTTTGACTTTAATTATTATAGCTTTAAGAAATATATTTAATATAATAAATAAAAAACAAGAGAGAGAAAAGCCTGCAATAGCAGCAGTGTTTTCAATTGTTACAATTGCGATTATTATAATTCAAAATTATATTACAGTTAGGTGAGAATATGGTTAAAATCAAATCGAATAGTGGAAATACAGGAATAGATATAGTAATATCTATTGGAATTATAACAATAACTCTAACTATATTAGCAGCATTATATTTTAGTTTGTATATATCGAATGCTGAATTAGAGAGAAGAACACAAGCTATAAATTATGCGACCCAAATTTTAGAAAAAGCATCTGAATATTATTATGCAGACGTAAATACAGATAATTTCCAAGTACAAACTCTAGAAAATGGAAAAAAAGAGATTGCGGGGATAGAAATATCAAAAGGATATGAAGTAACTGTTAATATAGAGCCATATAGTGAAAATGAACAATCAGATGTTGTAAAAAATGTTGAAGTTACAGTAAAATATAATGTTTCTAAGAAAGAAGATACAATAACATTAAGTTTATATAAAACAAAGGAAACATTAATAATACCAAATATACCAGAATTAGGAGAAAATTTAGTAGCAATAAGGTCTCGAAAAAGTAATAATACAACTACCTATAAACTAACTAATTCATCAGATGCACAGTGGTATAATTTTAATAAAAAAATATGGCCACTAGCTATTTCAAAAGAAAAAACAGACTCTTCAATACAAACTGAAGATTTGTATGTGTGGATACCAAGATATGCTTATTATATAGATTCTTCTAATAATATAAATATACAATTTTTATACTCAAATAAAGATAAAACAGTGGATACTTTAGGAAATTTGCAAGATATTTCAAGTGATTATATTATTGATGATAAATTCACAGGAGATAATGCAAAAGGATATTGGCTACCAGTATCTCAGATATCTTTAGATGAAACAGCCAATAGACTAAATCAATCAGAATATGGAAATTTAATATACTAATGGTAAATAAATGTAACTGTTAAAAAACTATTTATAATAAAATAAAAGTATTGTATAATTAAATATATGGAAGGAACTAAGGTGATAAAATGGAAGGTAGAAATAGATTACCAATAGGAATAGAATTAGTAAGAAGAGGCTTAATAACAGAGGAAGATGTAAATAAAGCAATAGAGTATCAAAAAACTCATCCAGATAAAAGATTAGGAGATATAATAAAAATATTACACTTGTGTGATGAGTATAAGCTAATAGAAGCTATAGGAGATATCTTAGGTGAAAAGGCAATATTACTTACTAAATCAGATATAGCAATAAATGTAACTGACTATATTTCATTAGACGTTGCAAGACAATGTATGGCAATTCCATTTGAAATAGCAAATGGTAAGATAAAGGTATGTTTTGCAGATACTTCAAATAAGAAATCAAATGATATAGTGAGACTACTATTACTTAATAAAGGTCTTGTAATGGAAAAATACATCACTTTTGCAAGTAATATGAATGAAATTTTTGAATCCTTAGAAGGAAGAGCAACTGATAAAATCGAAGAAGGAAGAGATGTTACAAGTTTAGTCGATAATATTATAAAAACAGCAATAAGTAAAAGAGCAAGTGACATTCATATAGAACCACAAGAAGGAAATGTAAGAGTTCGTTATAGAATAGATGGAGAACTATTAACTGTAGCAACTATAGCAAAAGATAGACAAAACCAAATAATAGGTAGATTAAAAGCAATATCAAATATGCATCAAGAAAAGCAAGAATCTCAAGATGGAAGAATATTATTATATCCAGAATATAATATTCGTGTATCTTCACAAAAAAATATATATGGGGAGAAATTTGTTCTAAGATTATTAAAGAAAAACAGTAATATTAGAAATATATTTGACTTCGGATATCCATATGGTGAAAAAGAATTAAATAAATCTGTAAATAAGAAAAACAGTTTAACAATTATCGCTGCACCAACTGGATCAGTAAAAACAACGACTTTATATAGTATTTTAGATTATTTAAAAAGTGATGATGTTAATATAACTACTATAGAAGATCCAGTTGAAATAAGAATACCAGGTCTAAATCAAATAGAAGTAGAAAAAAATATCAGATTTGCTGATAGCTTAAGAACTATATTAAGACAAGACCCTGATATTGTATTAGTAGGAGAAATACGTGATAAAGAAACGGCTGAAATTGCTATCCAAGCTGGTCAAACAGGACATTATGTTT
>CAYXUA010000166.1:0-2271 GCA_964468015.1 uncultured Clostridium sp.
ATATATATTTCAAGGGTTTACAATATATTAATTAACAAAAATTATGAAGTTGGCCCTTATAATATGTTTACTATATATGAACCTAAAGAAAGATTAATTGTTAGTCAAAATGTGCAAGATAAAATTATTAATCACTTAGTTGCCAGATTTATTCTTTACCCTGCACTTTTGCCTTGTTTATTGGACGTAAATGTTGCTAGCCGAAAAGGCATGGGTACAAGCAGAGGTCTTGCTCTTGCTCAGGAATTTCATAGAAAATGTAAAATAAAGTATGGAACTTATTATATTTTAAAATGTGATATAAGTAAATTCTTTGCTAGTATTGACCATGATATATTAAAGGCAAAATTATTAAGACGCATCAAGGATAAAGATGCTCTAAAAATAGTTTTTGATATAATTGATAGCAATTCTAATGGACTTTTTATTGGTGCAATGACTAGCCAAATTCTAGCTATTTTTTATTTAAATGATATGGACCACTTTATAAAGGAAAAATTAAAAATAAAGTATTATGTAAGATATCAAGATGATTTTTTACTATTTCATCCTTCTAAAAAGTATTTAAAATATTGTTTAGAAGAATTACATAAATTTTTAGAAAAAGAGAAATTATCATTAAATGCTAAAACCAGAATTTATAAAAATACGAATAATTTCTTGTTTTTAGGGCGAAATTCATATGGTCAATATGCACGATATAGAGATGTAAAAAGGAAACTTAAAGCACGATTATATCTCTACCAAAATGATAAAATCTCTTTGCATAGTTTTACTTCTAGTCTTATTTGCTATAAGGGGCTTTGTAATAGGAATTTTACTTTCAAAGTAAAAGAGAAAAATAATTAAAAAAGGTAGTACAATAAATTGTACTACCAAAAATGGTACTAAATTAAAAGCTCCTTTTCAATTTTTTCAATTTACTAACAAACTTAATTATCCATTTTTCTTTTATAATTAGATGTTTCTTCTAATTAAAGGATATGGTTTGTTTCTATCTAAAACTTCTCTTATTCTACCATTAGTAGATATAACCACAGTTTTTTAGAAGCTAGCGGGCGGAACCCCGGATTGTTGTTGTTATAGTTGTTGTTGTTCACGTTGCCGTCATAGTTCACATTCATCACATTGTTAGTGTTATTGGCGGACGGAGCAGCGAGCCACATTCAACCATACCCTAATTTAATGAATTTATCCATCCTGTTGTATATTTTACAATGTCATCAATTTTATTGCCAAATTTATAGTATTTCTTTTCTGTTATTATTTGTTTATCATATGATAAATTCAGCAGAAAATCCACAACTTTTACTTTGGCAAGCATTTTTTGTAATAATTGTTTTTTATACTCGATATTACTAGTTACATTTGCTTCATATGCTATTTCTAGAATATCATATGAATTCATTCTTATTCTGTTTTTTAGTTCAATATCTTTTTTCGGAAAATTCTCCATGTGCTTATCTATCAATATTAAAAGTTCTCTTATAAATTGTATTAATTTAAATTTTTCAACCTTCATTTGCTATCTCTTCTATCTTTTTTAATTTTTCTTCTATTGTATCTTTTTCAATCTCTTTAACCAATTGCTCACTTATTCTGTCAATTTTTCTCTTTAACTTCACATATCTTCGAGCTTTTTCAAAAACTTCATCATATTCGTTTAGGTTCTTGTTATCTATTTTATAGTCAACATCATAATTATTTCTTGTGTCCATTACCATATAGTTTATTTTTTTATCTTCTAATTTTGCCATGACTTTAGAAATTGCATTTTTTGAAAATCCACATACTGCGATATTATTTTCTATGCTTGTTATTTTATAATTGAAAATATATGATAATATGTAAGCATCTTTTCCATAGCAGTTATAGAAAGAGCCGCACTTTGAAACAGAGCAAATAATTTTGGTGAACTTCTTTTATATTCTTTGCCATATTTATAACACTCATAACTACTCCTCCTAAAACGCTAACAGACACAAAGCTTTTAGCATTTCTTTCTTCATTTGTTTTTACTTATTATACCATACTCTTTTCTTTTTGCAATATATTTTTTCAAACCAATAATAAAAAAGGTAGCACGATTTTATTGTACTACCCTAAATGGTACTATTCCATTATTTTTCTCCTTATTTATAATGCCTCAGAAAATTTATTTTCCGAACGCTACAGACACAAGGCCTGTTAAGCGTTCATTATTTCTTCATTTTTATCCTTTACTTGATGATATATTTGCCCTCTTCTTGTTTTTCCAATTGGACGTCAGAT
>CAYXUA010000167.1:0-2264 GCA_964468015.1 uncultured Clostridium sp.
ACGCCTCTTGGGACTTTCACCCTAGATTTATGACATGCCCGTCATACAAAAAAGAAGACTTCTTTCGAAGTCTTCTTCTTTTTTTATTTTAATACATTCCTTCCATTCCAGCTCCAATTTGTTCATGTGAACAATTGCAGTTCTTTTCTGGTTTTGTTGTTACTACACTTTCTGTTGTAAGCACCATTGAGGCTACACTTGCTGCATTTTGAAGTGCGCTTCTTGTTACTTTTGTTGGGTCTACTATTCCAGCTTTTTTCATGTCTACATATTGCTCATTTAAAGCATCAAATCCGAAGCCCAGTGCACTTGTTTTTACTTTTTCAAGTATTACCGCTCCTTCTAATCCGGCATTTGTTGCTATTTGTTTTACTGGTTCCTCTAGAGCTTTTAATATTATTTTTACGCCTAGTTTCTCATCTTCTTTAACTTGGTCTAGTAATTTTTCAAGTCTTGGAATAACATTTACATATGCTGTTCCTCCTCCTGCTACTATTCCTTCTTCTACTGCTGCCTTTGTTGCAGATAGTGCGTCTTCTATTCTTAGTTTCATTTCTTTCATTTCTACTTCGGTTGCTGCTCCTACGCCTATTACTGCAACTCCACCTGCCATTTTAGCTAATCTTTCTTGTAGATTTTCTTTATCAAACTCACTTGCTGTCTCACTTATTGCTGCTCTTATTTGTTTTACTCTTGCTGATATTTCATCTTTATTTCCTGCTCCATCTACAATTATTGTATTTTCTTTTTGAATTTTTATTTGTCTTGCTCTTCCTAATTGTTCTATTGTTGTATCTTTTAGTTCTAATCCTAGCTCACTTGTTATAACCTCTCCACCTGTTAGAACTGCTATATCTTGTAACATTTCTTTTCTCTTATCTCCATAGCCCGGTGCTTTTACTGCAACTACATTTAGGACTCCTCTTAATTTGTTTAATATTAATGTTGATAAAGCTTCTCCTTCTATATCATCTGCAATTATTACTAATTTTCCAGAAGCTTGCATTAAAGTTTCTAATATTGGTAATATTTCTTGAATATTACTTATTTTCTTATCTGTTATTAATATGTATGGATTATCCATAATTGCTTCCATTTTTTCAGTATCTGTTACCATGTATGGAGAAATATAGCCTTTATCGAATTGCATACCTTCAACAACTTCTACTTCTGTATTAGCTGTCTTTGATTCCTCTATAGTTATTACTCCATCATTTGATACTTTTTCCATAGCATCTGCTATTAAAGCACCTATTTCTTGATTATTAGCAGATATACTTGCAACTCTTGCTATATCTTCTTTCCCATGTATTGGTGAACTAATTTCTTTTAAACCTTTTACAGCCTCATCAACCGCTTTATCCATACCTCTTTTTATAGCCATTGGGTCTCCACCTGCAGCAACATTTTTTACACCTTCTCTTATAATTGCTTGTGCAAGAAGTGTTGCTGTTGTTGTTCCATCTCCTGCTACATCATTTGTCTTTGTAGACACTTCTTTTACTAATCTTGCTCCTACATTCTCATATGGGTCTTCTAATTCAATCTCCTTTGCTATTGTTACACCATCATTTGTAATAAGTGGTGCTCCAAAAGATTTATCTAATACTACATTTCTTCCTTTTGGACCTATTGTCACCTTAACTGTGTCAGCTAATTTGTTAACACCTTCTAATAATGCTTTTCTAGCATCTTCTCCATATTTAATATCCTTTGCCATTATTTATTACCTCCTAAAAATTATTCAACAATTGCTAAAACATCAGATTGTTTTACAATTATTAATTCTTCTCCTTCATATTTAATTTCTGTTCCTGAATATTTATTTACTATTACCTTATCACCTTTTTTTACCTTCATTTCCACAGTTTTTCCATCTACTGTTTCTCCTGGGCCTACTTCAAGAACTTCTGCTATTTGTGGCCTTTCTTTTGCTCCTGATGATAATATAATTCCGCTTTTTGTAGTCTCCTCACTTTCTATCATTTTAATTAAAACTCTTTCTCCTAATGGTTTTATCATTTTAATTCCTCCTTTACATATTAGCAGTCTATTTGTTTGACTGCTAATAATTTATACCCATTTATAATAAATGTCAATAGCATTTTCCAATTTTTCACATACTTTTCACAAATTATCCTTAATATGTATATGCTAAAGAATGTAACAATATGCAAAGACATATAAATGTCTTGTTCATTACACTTGTATTGACAAAATTAACATAAAATGTTACAATGTTATGGTCTCTTTTTTTAAAGCAG
>CAYXUA010000168.1:0-2208 GCA_964468015.1 uncultured Clostridium sp.
GTATATCTTTAATAATTATATTAATAGGTACAGGGTATTTAGGATATCAATTATTTATTAATAATCAAGCAGTCACTGTATTATCTAAATATGGCTCAAGAGGTAGTGAGGTTACACAGATACAGACTAAATTAAAAAGATGGGGATATTATAATGGGAATATAGATGGAATATATGGAAGCCAGACATTAGCTGCTGTAAAATATTTTCAAAGAAAAAATGGACTAACTGTAGATGGAATTGCAGGGCCTAAAACATTGGCAGCCATGGGAATATATAGTTCAAGCAGTAGTTCGAGTAGTGCAAGCAATTCATCAGATTTAAATTTATTAAGTAGACTTGTTTATGCTGAAGCTAGAGGAGAACCATATACTGGACAAGTTGCTGTAGCTGCTGTTGTGCTAAATAGGGTAAAAAATTCTTCATTTCCAAATACTATTGCAGGTGTAATATATCAATCAGGTGCATTTGATGTAGTATCAGATGGGCAGATAAATCTAACTCCAAATGAAACAGCAAAAAAAGCAGCGCAAGATGCGCTGAATGGTTGGGATCCTTCTTATGGGGCTATATATTATTTCAATCCTAAAACTGCTACAAATGCGTGGATTTGGTCAAGACCAATGACTGTAACAATAGGAAATCATAGATTTTGTAAATAAATTATTTTAAATTAAGCATCTCTATCTCACTTCTTTTATATTCTTCAGGTTTTAGACCAACACGAGTTTTCATGTAATCTAATAGAAGTATAACAAGAAGAAGTGAGAAAATACCAATTAGTAAAAATGCATAAGAAGAATTCATATATTCTACTATTACAGCTCCTAAAATAGTTATTATGGCGCCAACTAAACTTTCGAAGAAGGTGGTTATTGAGTATATTCTATTACGAGCTTTAGTAGTAGAAAAATTATTTAAATATCGTTTAATAATAGTGTAAAATGGACCTCTTATTATGTACTGAATTGCAAATAAGAAGAGGATTATAGGCATAGCAACATTAAAACTAATTCCAAAAATAACAACTAGCCCAAGAAGTATGCATGAAATACAGTAAGGAATTGTAAGTGTTGCTATTGTTCTATTTTTAAAGGTTTTATTAAACCAATTTTGCCTAGTAGCAGAAATGGCTGCTATAAATCCCATAACTGCAAATATAATACCAAAATACTCAGCAGATATATCAAGTTCTTTTAATAAACTTCTTCTTAGTGTTAAAGTTAATGCCAAAATACCATAGAAAACACTATAAATCATAATTAAAGAACGAAGTCTGTCTGATTTTAGTACATATCTAAAACCATATTTGAAATCTTTAAAAAACTCAGAAAATGTTTGAGATATGGTTTGAGTAGACTTTTCTTTTAATTTATCAGTGCTACTCTTTGGAATTTCTTGTAGTTTAGTTGATAAAAATACAGCAACTAGATTTAAAATTAATGAAATGATAATAGGGTAATATGGGTTTATAACATAAGTAAATCCAGTAAGCAGAGCTGTAATTCCATCAAAAATATAGAATAGGAAAAAGCCTCTACCATCTATCTTTCCGAAAATTTCACCTCTATTTCTACAATGAGGAACAGATTCGTATAAGAAATTAGTTTCGCATATATTTTTAATTACATATCCTAAAGAACAGAATAGGGTAGCAAAAATTATTCCATAAAAGTCATTTAATAGCATTATTAAAACTAGATAAATACATATCATTAAATTACCAAAAATAATACTTTTTCTTTTTCCAAGTTTATGTGAAAGAATTGTGCAAAAAGGTTGGAAAAGAAACTTAAAAAATGGATAAAATGCATCAGTAATAATAACTTGGGCAGGTGATAATCCTTTTATATCTACAAGAAAAAGGAATGAAATAGAATAAAAGAACAATAAATCCCAAGCAAACATTTTGTACCAAGGAAATATTTTCATATTATTTTTTCGTATGACTGCTTCATCAATTATCTTTTGCATAAAATCCCTCCATAAGAATTATAGCATAAGGAAAAATAAAAGTACAACAAAATAAAATATTTTTCTCTAAAAAATTGACAAATTCAGTACATATTGATAATATAAAAAGGGAAAAAGTATGCGGAGGGAAAAATGAAAATATATCCAAAAATATATTTAGAAAATGCAATAGAAATAACAGAGGAATTGCTTATTAAAAATGATATTAAAGGAATTATATTAGATGTAGATAAT
>CAYXUA010000169.1:0-2192 GCA_964468015.1 uncultured Clostridium sp.
ATTTTAAGATGATTTCATCAAAACAATTTCTTATATTATTCATTTTTGAAAAACATTCCATTTGATTATTTGCTTTTAATTCTTCTGTTATATTTTCTTTTTCAGTAAATTGTTTCATTAAAAATTCAAATTGCTTTTGACATTCTATATCAATATTATATAATTCCTACAATTTATTCCCATTCAGCATATTTTCAAATATAAAAATTGAGAGAGTCTAGATAATGACCTTATCTAAATTCCCTCAATTCCCTTCTTTTTTATGTTCTACTAGCAACCGCAGTTTCTTCCACCGCATCCACAGTTTGTAAATAATAATAAGAACACTATTATGAAGAATAATATTCCATTATCTCCACAACATCCTCCGAAAAGTCCATTTGAGCACTCATTTGTGCATCCACAATTTCTTTCTTCTGGCATTTTATTCCCTCCTCTGCTTTATTTATACGATATATTATGCTTTTTTCAAAAAATGTGTTACAATATTTATAATCTATTTTTTAGGTTTATAGGTGACCTATTTAAAAACCTAAATATTTTAATGAGGAATAATTTTATGATATATCCAGAATTATTGTCACCTGTTGGTGATTTTGAATGTTTAAAGGCAGCTGTTCAGAATGGCGCAGATAGTGTATATTTTGGTGCTTCTTCTTTTAGTGCTAGAGCTTCTGCTAAAAATTTTGATTTAGTGGAGCTTAAAGAAGCTATTTCTTATGCTAAATTAAGAAATGTAAAAACTAATCTAACTTTAAATACTTTAATTAAAAATGATGAATTTGAAAATGCTGTTTATATTGCTAGTAAAGCTTATGATTTCGGAATTGATGCTATTATTGTACAAGATTTGGGACTTGCTAAGTTTTTGATTGAGAATTTTCCAGACCTTCCAATTCATGCAAGTACACAAATGACAGTACATAACTTAGAAGGTGTTAAGCTTTTAGAAAATCTAGGCTTTAGCAGAGTTGTGCTTTCTCGCGAGCTTTCTTTTGATGAAATTGAATATATTTGTAAGAATTCTAATATTGAAATTGAAGCATTTATTCATGGTGCTCTTTGCATGTGTTATTCTGGCAGATGTTTATTTTCTAGTATGCTTGGTGGGCGTTCTGGTAATCGTGGTAAATGTGCACAACCTTGCCGTTTGCCTTATGAATTATTAGATGAGAATGACAATTCTATTGATAAAGGCTATTTATTAAGCCCACGTGATTTATGTGGTTTAGAATTTTTACCTCAATTAGTTAAAGCTGGTGTTAAGTGCTTTAAAATTGAAGGTAGAATGAAAACTCCAGAATATGTTGCTACTGTTACTAGGGTATACAGAAAATATTTGAATAAGATTTTAAATAATGAGCCTTATGTTATTGAAGAAATTGATAAAAAAGCTTTACTTCAAGTTTTTAATCGTGGTGGTTTTTCTGAGGGACATTTGTCATCTGAGGCTAATAGAAATTTGGTATTTAAAGATAAGCCTAATAATATGGGAATCTGTATTGGTACTATTAAAAAATATATTCCTAGCAAAACTTATATTGAGGTTGAATTATGTGATGAAGTCTGCATCGGAGACAGCATAATGATGGATAGCGAGAATAATAAATACAATGTTTCTGAATTACTTCAAAATAACAAGAATGTTAAATATGCTTCTAGTGGCATTGTTCATATTGGTAGAATTAAGGGAAAAATTGATATTGGTGGTAAATTGTATAAGGTTCAAAGTAAAGCTCTTAATGCTTCTGCTTATAGTTCGTTTTCCAGTGAAAATGTTCGAATTCCTCTGCAAGCTAGTATCTCTATGAAGGCTGGACAACCTATTTGTGTTACTGCTTCTCCTATTGCTAATAGTGATAGTATTTATAATGATATAACAATATCTTTAAAATCTACACTCGTTCCAGAGCCAGCTTTAAATAGTCCTATTACTAAAGAGAGAATTGTTGAACAATTTGCTAAAACTGGTAATACTCAATTTTATTTTAAGAATATTAACATCAATTTAGATAATAATTTATATATCCCTAGTATTAGCAAGTTAAATGAACTTCGTAGAAATGTTATTTCTAATATTCTAGAAATGGCTAGCAAGAAAATTGAAAGACCTCATATTGATTATCATTTCAATAGTTTTACACCTAAAAAAAGCAGTTCTTCTAGAATTTCTTTATTACTAAATTATATAA
>CAYXUA010000170.1:0-2062 GCA_964468015.1 uncultured Clostridium sp.
GCTCTAGAAACTAAATTGGAAAAAGTGAAGGAGGAACAAATAGATAAATTAAATTTAATAAATCCTATTGAGATTTTTCATAAATAATTGTATAATATTATTAGCGAATAAATCTGGAACAGAGGATAAAGGAGGGCAGGTTTACATGTCACTATTTCACAAACCAGGCATAGTAAACGTAAGAATGGTAATTACGGAAGAAAAGATTTTATCAAATATAGATAAAGTTCAAAAAATAATAAATCCAAATAGCAAAAAGCAAATTGTTCAATTGGATGAAGATACATATTTTAAGGATTTAATAGAATCAATAAAAATGTACTTAGTAGAATATCCAAAAAAGAAAAATTTCCCAAAGAGTGTATATAAAGCAGCATATAGTTTAGTTGAATATGCAACAAATCAATTTGAGGAAAATACAAAGCAAATAGAGGATTTAATAAGACAAAGGGAAAGAAATATTGGACTAGCAGCAGAGTTAAAGGATGTTTTAAGTGTAGTAGAAAATAAAGAGCAAGATTGGAAAGAAAGAATAAATGAAGTTTCTGATGAATTCCCAGAAGATATAATAGATACATTATCTTTAATAGGAAGATGCAGAACTAAGAAATCTGAAAACTACCAAGATGCTATAAAACTAATAAATGCAAGAATTTCTAATTTAGAATCTAACTTACATATTGAGATAGATATGGAAAGAATAGAAGACAGATCAAAAGCATTAAGCTACATAGGAATAGAAATTGCAGAAGCATTAAAAGGACTACCAACACCGGTGGAAGAAATAGAGGAAGAGCCACAACAAGTAGAGGTAGATACAGATAACTACATTGCAGAAACAAGAGTAGAAGTAAAACCATCACTATGGGAAAGAATAAAACAAAGCAAAGTTGCAAGAGCACTTACATTTGTATTTAGAATTAGAATAAGAGTAGATATGTCAAATGCTTTACCAGAAGGTAGGGGAGACAAATAGAAAAAAGAAGATTAGTAAAATATAGCTAATCTTCTTTTCTTACCTATGAATCTAAATCTAGAAGCATATGATGTAATATTAAACATATTTACTAACAAGAACAACAAGATTGCCATTTCTTGTTGTACCTGTAATATTAGAGATTATAAATTTCCCCTTTCCACGAATAGTAACAATATCATTAATGTTAAGTAATTTAGAAGCTTTAGTTTGAATTTCAAAATTAACTAAAACTCTTTCTGAATTCAGCAAATCAATAGCTCTATTACGAGAAGTATGTGCTAATTCCGAAACAATAGAATCTAATCTTAAAGAAGGAATAATAATTTTAATTTCTTCTTTTTTTATTTCGTGAGGAGGAAGGGCTTTAGTTTCTATAATATCAATGGAAGCTTTACTAAATCTAGTTAAAGTAGACAGTAAATGGGATAAAGACTCTGAAATATCGCTACAGACTAAAATATCTGCACCATTTTCATGAACAAGAATATCACCAATCTTCTCGCGTTCAATTCCTAATTTCATAATACCACCGTAAGTAATTTCTATGAGTATAAGTATTGTTCAATTCTTTGGGAAGAATTATATGGATAGATACTAAAATACTATCAATATTCTTAAAAACAGTATTCTCATCAAATTTATCAGGATAAAAAATAAAGCAAGCCCTTTCGGAATTATTGAATCCACCATAGCGGACATAATTGTGGAATTTGATAGTATCTAGTAATTGAGTAATTATATTCTGTTGTCTAGCATCTAAAAAGTTACTATTTGTTATTTTATTTCGTGTTTCACAAAACTTAATCTTATCTAAAATTTTGGAAACCAAAATCTTATCATCTGAATTAGAATATTTTAATAATAAATCTGACTTGTTCACAAGTAAAACCTCCTGTTTATATGAATATTTTAACTTAGGCTATTAGAAGAAGTCAATATTAGTAAATTAATTGGGAAATAACCTGTATTTTTTATTGGAATATTTTTGTCAAAAAACATTGAAAACAAAGCAATTATGTGATATAGTTATTAAATAAAAAATATAGGAGAAAACTATGGAAAAAGAAGTAAAAAGAAAAGAAT
>CAYXUA010000171.1:0-2061 GCA_964468015.1 uncultured Clostridium sp.
ATATATTTATATTTAATTTTATATTGACACAAACAAACAATTGTTTATAATAAATGCAAATTTATTTTAGGATGTGATATTAATGAAAAAAGAAATTATAAAAACAGAAATAATAGTAAAAGATACTTCTATACGAGTTATAAGAGTTGGAAACATTGATTATATTTCAATAACAGATTTAGCAAAATTCAAAGATACAGAAAGATTTGATTATATTATTCAAAACTGGCTTAGAAGTAAGCATACATTAGAATATGTTGGAACTTGGGAATTATTATATAATCCTAATTTTAATTCCATCGAATTCGATGGGTTTAAAAATGAAGCTGGTACTCATTCTTTTGTAATGACGCCTAAAAGATGGATTAATTCTACAAATGCAATTGGTATAATATCAAAACAAGGTAGATATAATAGTGGAACATTCGCACACCCAGATATTGCTTTTGAATTTGCAAGTTGGATAAGTGCAGCATTCAAATTATATTTAGTACAAGAATTTGAAAGATTAAAACAAAATGAAAGCTACCAAAATAAGATTAATTGGTCTGTCAGAAGAGAACTTGCTAAAACAAATTATAGAATACATACAGATAGTATAAAAGAAAATCTAATTCCATCACTTACTGAAAAGCAAAAGCAATATGTATATGCTAATGAAGCTGATATGATAAATGTAGCATTATTTGGAATGACAGCTAAGGAATGGAAAGATAAAAATCCTAATTTAGATGGAAATATGAGAGATTATGCTAATATTCTTCAATTAGTAATTTTAAGCAATTTAGAAAACCTAAATGCTGAAATGATAGAACAAGGATTAGAACAAAGCAAAAGGCTAGAAAGATTAAATATAATAGCTAAAAAACAATATTTAACTTTGCAAGATAGCAATGGTATTAAGAAAATAGAGTCTTTAGATGATGAAGAAAAATCTAGATTATTGATAAAATAAATCTAGTATAGCGCAATTTAAGAATTTATCTTTCTTTCTCGATTTTAACTGGAGGTAAGTCTAAATAAATAGCATAAATTCTAATACTTTTACAAAATTCGACAAAAAATAACAAATGAAATATGGTATCATTTATATATATTACAAATATGTATGATAATTAAGATTAGAATAGGAGGAATTGAAAAATTATGAAAAATGAAAGAAAAAAGATGATTTATATTGCTTGTATAATTGCTGTGATAGCTATTATTATGATAATTATTTTAATTACAATATATAAGACAAGTGGACCAGCTGTTGGAAATATGATGAAAATTGGTGATAATATGTCGAGAACTAGAAATGCAATAATTGTAAAAGTAAATGAGAATTCTTTGGGAGTGATAGAACCTAATAGCGTAGATTATTACATGTTTTATGTGAATTTTGCAAAAGAAGGAGATATTGGATTTAAAAAAGGACAAGAAATATTAATTTATTATAATGGAGATATTCAATTCGGTTCCATAAATACTCTTTACGATGTTGGAAAAATTGAAATTGTGAAGGAACAAAGCGATATAGAAATACCAGACGAGGCTATAAAAGCTTACTATAATACTACTGATAAGGTTTCTATTGAGATAAATCAGTTAACAAACACACAGTTAGATTTTACCATAACTGATACTAATGAATTAATATTCGATTATTCTAAAAAGTATAGAATATATAAAAATACTGAAGCAGGAGAAGAAGAAAATATAGAAGAGCTTTTAGGAACGGAAAATTCTCTTCCTTCAAATATGCGTGTTAGTAATGGATTCGGAAAAGAATTAAATAGAAGTTCAAATATTAAGGAAGAGGATATTTCAGGTTATATAGAAACAAATGGTAATATTTCCAAATGCTCTTACAATTGGGAAGATATATATGGAAAATTAGGAGAACGGAGAATATGAGTTTGAAACATATGGATATAGCATTTCAGGTCTTGAAATTAATATCAATTTTACTGTAAATAAAAATGGAGAAATATCATATAACAAAATCAAGTTTTGGAGACATTAGAAATATTATATATTAGCGATTGAGAAAATTATAAATAAGAAGAATATATATTT
>CAYXUA010000172.1:0-2052 GCA_964468015.1 uncultured Clostridium sp.
CCAATATATTTTTATTATACTATTGTTTTATGTTAATTGCAAGCTTAACAACGCCTGATATTGCTTCTGCCGCTAAATTATAGCGTTTTACTTATTGGATTGTTTTGTAAATTCCTATACATATAAAAACGCAACTAGTATTTTTAATACTAGTCACGGTTATATTTTCTATTCCATGTTTAGATACTCGTTATATGTTCCTTCTTTTACTATTAGTTTGTCTTGTTTTATATCTATTATTTTATTTGCTACTGTTTGTACTAGTTGGTGGTCATGTGAAGTAAATAGTATTATTCCTTTGAATTTGTTCATTCCCTCATTTAGTGCTGTTATTGATTCCATGTCTAAATGGTTTGTTGGTTCATCAAATATTAGTAAGTTTGCCCCTGATAACATCATTTTTGATAGTACACATCTTACTTTTTCTCCTCCTGATAATACATTTACTTGTTTTAGAGCTTCTTCCCCTGAGAATAGCATCCTTCCTAAAAATCCTCTTACAAATGTTTCGTCTGGATCTTTTGAGTATCCTCTAAGCCAGTCTACTATATTCATGTCTGAATTGAATAGATAATTATTATCTTTTGGGAAATAAGACGTTGTGATTGTTGTTCCCCAGCTTATTTCTCCTTCGTCTGGTTCTAGTTCTCCTGCTAGTATCTGGAATAGTACTGTCTTGGCTATTTCATTATCTGCTAGAAATGCCACTTTGTCTTCTCTGGTTATTGTGAAAGATACATTGTCTAGCACTTTTTCTCCATCTATTGTTTTGCTTAAGTTCTTTACTGTTAATACTTCTTTTCCTGCTTCTCTGTCTGGTTTAAAGTCTATGTATGGATATTTTCTGTTTGATGGTTTTATTTCATCTAGTTCTATTTTTTCTAATGTTTTCTTTCTTGATGTTGCTTGTTTTGATTTTGATGCATTTGCACTAAATCTTGCTATGAAGTCTTGTAATTCTTTTATTTTTTCTTCCTTCTTCTTGTTTGCATCCTTCATTTGCTTTAGCGCTAACTGACTTGATTCATACCAGAAGTCATAGTTTCCGCTATATACTTTTATTTTCCCAAAGTCTACATCTGCTATGTGTGTGCATACTTTGTTTAAGAAATATCTATCGTGTGATACTACTATTACTGTGTTTTCAAAATCTATTAGGAATTCTTGTAACCAGTTTATGCTTTTCATGTCTAAGTCGTTTGTTGGCTCATCTAGTAGTAATACATCTGGGTTGCCAAATAAGGCTTGTGCTAGTAAGACTTTTACTTTTTCCTTTGCTTCTAGCTCTTTCATGTATTTATAATGATTTTCTGTTTCTATTCCTAAATTATTTAATAATATTGCTGCATCTGATTCTGCATTCCAGCCATCTAATTCAGCAAATCTTTCCTCTAGTTTTGCTGCTTTCATTCCGTCTTCTTCTGAGAAGTCTGGTTTTGCATATATTGCGTCTTTTTCATTTTTTATTTTGTATAATTCTTCATTTCCCATTATTACAGTGTCTATTACTGTAAATTCTTCATATGCGAAGTGGTCTTGTTTTAACATTGATAGTCTTTCGCCCTTATCCATTGTTACTTCGCCTTTGCTTGGTTCTATTTCTCCTGATAATATTTTTAAGAATGTTGATTTTCCTGCTCCATTAGCTCCTATTAGACCATAACAGTTTCCTTTTGAGAATTTTATATTTACATCTTCAAATAATACTCTTTTGCCATATCTTAAGGTTACACCTACCGCGTTTATCACTTTTATTCCTCCTATTTCATGAAATAAATAATTAATGCTCCTATTATGCAAAATACAAAGCCTATCATTTTCATGCCTAGACTTGCTTCATTTTGGTCCCCGAATCCAAATACTTTTATTGTTATGCTTCTTGCATCATATACTAATATTACTCCTGCCATTGCTATTAATGCCCCTATTATTAAAAAAATTGTATTCCACATAATATCACCTTCATTTTTCCACTCTATTTATCTTATTATGTTTTGCCTTAAATGTCAAGTATTTCAGGACTTTTAATTGACTTCAAATAAAATTTTATAA
>CAYXUA010000173.1:0-2042 GCA_964468015.1 uncultured Clostridium sp.
ATTATTGTAATAAGACTAAAGTTAATATTGGAAGTTTAATAGACGGTATTAATATTAAATGTGCAATAATAACAGAAAATGTTGATTTAGATTATTCTAATATAATAAACTCTGTACAAGCTTTATTAATAAATAATAAACGTGTACAATACGAATTTATATATGATGTTGTATGTAAACAACTAGATGACAAATTTGCTTTTAATAATTATTGTGATTTTAAATGTAATAAATGTTCAGCTAGTAGAGCCAAAAAAACTGTACACGAGACCATGGGTTGTTGTTATTCTTTCGATTTTAGTATTTGGAAAGGTGCAACTAATGTACAATTATGTGAACACTTGATGAATAACAAATGTACTATAAATTGTATGGCATGCAAATTATTTACTTGTAAGTATTTAAGGGAAAAAGGAATTCGATATAAAACAACTGATATTCCACTATTAGCATGCTTCTTTAATAGAAAACAAAGGGAAATACTTTCAGCGAATTTCTTTGTAGATAAATATCAAATTATTGATAAACTACTAGAAAAAAATCATATTCCTTATCCTTTATATTATATTTTTGATTGTTGTAGAATAAAAAAATAGATAAAATTAATAAGCCCATATAATTATAATATATGGGCTTATCTACTTTTGCATTATCCAAAGTGATTACAAGTTCCATCAGAATTAACGGGTGTCCTTAAATAATTGCAATATCCTCCTTTATAATTAGGATCGAAATCGCTACATTCAGAGCAAGTATGATTTTCATAGCTTCTTGCTCTATCATCTTCTAAATCGCAGGTGTTATAGGGATTTTTTGGTTCCCTTAGTCTATCACACCAACCGCCTCTGTATTCAGCATCATAGTCACTACAATTTACACAATACATTTTGAGTCCCCCTTGTTGTCAAATTAAAAAGTATACTGTTGCAAAAGTAGAATTTTATAGAGTATATTATTATCATAACATTTCGTGGTTAACTTTTCAATATTTTTATTAACTTTTTATGGTTATCGCTCTTATTTATACTACATATTCAATTCTATTATTAGGGAAATATTTTTTCATTAGTTCTCTCATGAACTTTTCCGCATCTTCTCTTATTTCCTTTTTATAGGTATATTTACCCATACCTCTTCCTGTCATCAATTCTGGATTATACAGATTTATGGCAGTTGGAAAAGCTTCTTCATTTATTTTTCTGTGAACATAGCTATAGGTCATAAAAATTAATTCAAAGAAAACATCTTGTTTTACCTTTTGGCTCAAAGTAGTACTTAAGTATTTTATTAGTTCACTATATTGTTCTTTCCAGTTGTCTACCAGAATAATTGGAGCTACTAATATTCCTATTTTATATCCAGCCTCTTTAAGTTTATTTATTGCCTCAATCCTTTTATCTAATGTCGATGTTCCTATTTCTATTCTTCTTATTATTTCTTGTGGGTTTACACTCATTCTTATTATGACTCTTCCATTATGCTTAAGTGGTAAAATTGAATCTACCATATCAAACTTTGTAGGAAAAGTTAGATAACCATAGTTATTAGGAGCAAAATTTTCTATTGTCCATTCTAAATTTCCTGTTATTGTGTTCTCCAGAATTAAATCACTATTGCTACCTATTTCAAAAGTTAATTCCTTTTCACTTTTATTTGAAGTTCGTATTATTTTTTCAAGCATTTCCTCTCTATTTACAAAAAGTCTTAAATATGAGCATTTATTATAATTACATACCAAATAGCAATATAAGCACATTGCTGTACAGCCAGATGAAGTGTATGGTACTAAAAAATCAGAGGTTTTATGATTTGGTACAAACTTATGTGTCTTTCTTGTTCCTATTATTAGATTTCTCTTCAGTTTAGGGAAATTTTTATTCGGATTTTCTCTCATTTCTAATATATTATTATGATTTTCAATAGTACGCATTTCAACATTTAACTTGCTATATTTCTCTAACAGAAATCTGCCCAATTCATAATCTTTTATAGCTTCTTCATATAATATAAGATTGGGTATAAACATATTAACCCTCCTAAAT
>CAYXUA010000174.1:0-1995 GCA_964468015.1 uncultured Clostridium sp.
GATTTAAATATAAAATATACATATACTTTGCAGTAAAAATGAACGGAAATGGTAAAACAATATCATTTAAAGAAATGTCAGAAAGTTGGATAAACAATGGAGATAATTATGTACTAAAAGTATATAATACAGAAGCGACAATAAATGGAATTAAGTTAACAAATGCAAATGCAGCAATGTTAGTATCTTCATCAGATGTAGTATTAACAGGAACAATAGATGTAAGCGGAAACAAATTCGGAGGAATAGAAGGAAGACCAAATAGAAGGTAATGTAACTCATACTTCATTATATACGGAAAAAGATTAATTATTCTATTTTATAAATGAAAAACAAAGCAGGATTATTTGAATAATCCTGCTTTGTTACTTAAGAATAACTTCAAGTAAGTTACTTGTACAATCTAAATATTACTGAAATAATTAGATTGCGAGTATGCAATTAAATTATTTTATTATAACTCCAACTTATGATAAGTCTTCTTTCCTTTTCTTATAATAGCAATTCCATCTTTAAAATCGCTATCACTTAAAACATAAGAAATATCAGAAACTTTTTTATCATTCAAACTAATTCCACCTTGAGAAATCAAAGTTTTGGCTTGTCCTCTAGAAGGAGCAATGCCGGTTTTTACAAGAGCATCAAGTATAGAAATATTTGCATTATCTAATTTTGTAGATGGCATATTCTCAGCAATGCCTGCTCCGCTAAATAGTGCCATAGCAGCTTCTTCAGCTTTTTTAGCTTCTTCTTCTCCATGTATTAATTTTGTTATTTCAAATGCAGCTATTTTCTTAGCTTCATTTATTTGCTCACCAGGTAAATTGCCTAGTCTATTAACTTCTTCCATAGGTAAGAATGTTAATAAAGATAGAACTTTATGTACATCAGCATCATCAATATTACGCCAGTATTGATAGAATTCATATGGAGATGTTTTGCTAGCGTCTAGCCACAAAGCTCCTTTTTCAGTTTTGCCCATTTTTTTACCTTCTTTTGTAGTAAGAAGTTTAAAAGTTAGACCGAAAGAATCATCTTTTCCAATTTTTCTAATTAATTCAACACCACCAATGATATTAGACCATTGGTCATTACCACCTAATTGTAATTTGCAGCCATAGGTCTCGTATAAATGTAAAAAGTCATAAGATTGCATAAGCATATAGCTAAGTTCGAAGAAGGTAAGCCCTTTTTCCATTCTTTGTTTATAACATTCAGCAGTAAGCATTCTGTTAACAGAGAAATGAACACCTATATTACGCATAAAATCAATAAAATTCAAGTTTAAAAGCCAATCAGCATTATTGACTATAATAGCTGCATTTTCTCCTTCGAAACTTAAAAATCTAGCAAATTGTTTTTTAAATTGTTCAACATTATGGTCAATTTCTTCTCTTGTCATCATTTTTCTCATATCAGTTTTACCAGAAGGGTCGCCTATTGTGGCAGTTCCTCCTCCAATTAAAAGAATTGGCTTGTGTCCAGCTTTTTGCATGTGAGAAGCTACCATTAAAGAAATGAAATGTCCAACATGTAAGCTGTCAGCAGTAGGGTCAAAACCTATATAGAAAGGTACACTTTCTTTAGCAAATAATTCTTTTACTTCTTTTTCGTGAGTAATTTGTTCTATAAATCCTCTTTCTTCTAATATTTTAAAAACATCTGTCATAATTATCCTCCTAAATTATAATGAAATATTAATATTATTAAAACCTTCATCAGAAGAGTTTTTATTTAATCTATTATAAACATTTATAAATTCCTCAGATGAAATATATCTACTTAAATTTGCAGGAGCTATACCTACATTGTAAGAAAGTTCGTCAAAAGAAAATACTTCATTAGAACTTAGATAATTTCTAAGTTTCGCTATTTCAAAATTATCCCTAGGTTCGCATTTTGAGCAAACTTCATTATCAGATACAAAGAAACAGCCACATCTTTTACATTTTTTGCAATTCATAAAAAACCCCCTAAAATTAATTATTCTAATAA
>CAYXUA010000175.1:0-1857 GCA_964468015.1 uncultured Clostridium sp.
ATCTAAGAATTATAGCTCAAAATAAGGGCTTGACAAAAATAGTCTAAAGAGCTAAAATCATAATATATTAATTTAGTTATGCTTTAAAAAGAAACCTAGTAGAATTTTATAGTAACTAATAGAGAGATAATGTTTGGTGGAAATTATCAGTATATAAAATTCAAATTACAATTCTTAAAGTAACTAACGTGTTGCTACGAATAAGCAATTAATGAGGCAATATATATTTTATATTGTGAATAAAGGTGGTACAACGAAGTCAAATTCGTCCTTTAAAAGGATTGAATTTGGCTTTTTTGATATATATATTGGAGGTGGTAAAATGCCTGAAAGTACAATAACTAGAGGGCTATTCTATTTAAGGCCCTTACAAAACAAAAATGAAAGGAGTTTTAAATAGAATGGAAAAAATAGATATAATAAAAAGAAAAGCGGTACAAATCTTTTCAGAAGAAGATTTAGATAAAAAATTAAAAAGTGGGAAAAAATTAATAATAAAATTTGGAGCTGATCCATCAAGACCAGATTTACATATAGGACATTCAGTTCCATTAAGAGTGTTAAAAACTTTCCAAGATATGGGTCATAGAGTAGTATTTGTAATAGGTGATTTTACAGCAATGATAGGAGATCCTTCAGGAAAAAGTAAAACAAGACCAGCTCTAACTTTTGAAGAAACAAGAAAATCAGCGGAAACATACTTAGAACAAGTTACCAAAATATTAGATAAAGATAAGACGCAAATAGTATTTAATTCAGAATGGCTTTCACAAATGAATTTTGAGGATATAATTAAGTTATCCAGTAAATATACAGTAGCAAGAATTATGGAAAGAGATGATTTTAAAAATAGGTTTGAAAATAATTTACCTCTTTCTATTCATGAATTATTATATCCTTTAATGCAAGGATATGATTCAGTAGCAATAAATGCAGACATAGAAATTGGTGGTACTGACCAAACTTTTAATTTATTAGTAGGAAGGGAACTTCAAAAAGATTATAACTTAGAACAGCAAATTGTTATGACATTTCCTCTGTTAGTAGGTATTGATGGTAAAGAAAAAATGAGTAAATCTATTCGGAAATTATATAGGATTAAATGATTCTCCTTTTGATAAATTTGAAAAAAGTATGAAGATTCCAGATAATCTATTAAGACAATATTTCGAACTTGCCACAGATTTAGAAACAACTCAAATCGAAGAGATTATGAGTGGAGATATTAGAGAAGCACATATTAGATTTGCAAAAGAATTAATTAAAATGTATGATATTACAGCAGATTTTAATAGTATAAAAGAAAGATACTTAAAAATTGCAAATGGAGGAATACCAACTGATATTAATGAAGTAATTATAGAAGAAAGTAAAATTAATATATGTGATTTATTATTAAAAATAGGATTTAGTTCTTCTAAAAGTGAAGCAAAAAGGATGATAAAAGGCAAAGGTGTTAAAGTAGATTCCAAAGTAATAGAAGATATAAATGAAATAATTGAAATAGATAAAGAAAAAGTTATTCAATTTGGAAAAAATAAATTCTTGAAAATAAAAATATAAAGGCTAGAGTAAACATAATGTTTTGCAAAAACATTGCAAAATTCTGCAGTATACAAGCAGTTTTTTATCTGTTAAAATAGTAGTATCTAAAATAATAAATATTAAAGCAAGGGGAATTTTATAATTTAATATTTCTCTTGCTTTTTCATATTGGAAGGGAAAAAATGAAACTATTAAAAATCACAGATGAAATAATAAATTATCAATTTATTCCTGTACCTAACAAATTATTGCATACCAAAGAATATTTAAAAATAAGTGCTAATGCAAAACTTATATATATTCTTTTTATAG
>CAYXUA010000176.1:0-1840 GCA_964468015.1 uncultured Clostridium sp.
GTAGTAGGTCATGTGGAAATTGTGGAAAAGTCCTTTTAAAATACACACGCGTAAGAATAAAGATGTTCACAAAATTGTTAATAAGTAGTACTAGTTATACACAGGTTATTATATAATATGTGTATAAGTAAGTTATTAACAATTCATTTACAGGTTATTCACACCATCCCTGTGGGTAACTAACCAATTGCCTCCGTAAAAAGAATTAGATTAATTTTTTTAAAAATTTGTTCTTACAAACGAATATTTTAAAAATCCTTTTTAACAGTTTTTAAATAAACAAAAACTAAGAAGTCAGATTCTTTTTCACATTATCCACAATCAATTTTGTATTAGGATTTGTTTTCAATTCTTTATCTATTTTCTTATATGCATGCATAACTGTTGTATGGTCTCTTCTTCCAAAATCATCCCCTATCTTAGGAAATGAAGTATTTGCAACAGTTCTACATAAGTACATAGCAATCTGTCTTGGAAAAACAATGTCATTCGATTTTTTAGAAGATTTTAAATCTTTAACATCAATTCCAAAATATTTTGCAACAACCTCTTGAATATACTCATTAGAAATTACCACTTCTTTTTTAGACACAATATCATGGATTGATTTCTCTGCCATCTCAATAGTAATTGGTATATTAGACAAAGAAGCATGAGCCACGATTTTGTTCAAGGCTCCCTCTAATTCTCTAATGTTAGAATCAATTTGAGTTGCAATATTAGCCAAAATCTCATCATCTATAATAATATTATCCAAGTCGGCCTTTTTTCTTAATATAGCTAAACGAGTCTCATAATCAGGAGCAGAAACATCAGCAATAAGTCCCCATTCAAATCTAGATTTTAAACGTTCTTCAAGCAATTGAATATCTCTCGGTGGTTTATCACTGGAAATAACAATTTGTTTTCCGTTTTCATGAAGCGTATTAAAAGTGTGGAAAAATTCTTCTTGTACAGCATCCTTTTTAGCTATAAATTGTATATCATCAATAAGAAGAACATCAATATTTCTATATTTGTTCCTAAATTTTTCATTAGTATTATCTTTTATGGCATTAACCAATTCATTTGTAAATTTCTCAGAAGTAACATATAAAACCTTGAAAGTCTTATTATTCCTTAGAATTTCATTACCTATAGCATGCATTAAATGAGTCTTCCCTAGTCCTGCTCCACCATATAAGAACAAAGGATTATAAGATGCACCAGGTGCTTCAGTAACAGCCAAAGCTGCTGCATGAGCTAAACGGTTATTATTACCCACAACAAAAGAATTAAAAGTATATCTAGGATTTAATGAAGTATTAGAATATACTTGTTTATTCTCAATTGGAGTATCAGATGGTGCCAAACCCATTACGGAAGCTGCTTTTTCTTCTTTTCCTACAACTATAAATGAAATACTAAAAGACTTATTAGTTAAATAAGCAAAAGTTTTTTTGATAATCTCAGAATACTTTGCTTCCATTAGTTCTTTAATGAAAGATGTAGTAACTCCAAAAACTATCTCACTATCAGAAAAACTATAATAATATAAGTCTTTAATCCAAAGGTCGTATGTTAATTCTGTCATCTCACTTCGTAGAAGTTCTTTTACCTTAGCTAGAAGTTCTTCTTTTTCAAACTGCATTGTAAAATTCAGCTCCTTTAATATAAAGTATTAGGAAAAACAATAAAAAGTTATCCACAGATTTATCCACACATGTTGATAAACTGGCATTTTTTGAATAGATTTGTCCACAATGTCCTATTCTAAAATGACAAAAAAAGCCAGTAACCTGCTTAAAAAGCCTTATTTCCCTATTATGTGCATATAATATCAAAAATTAAAAACATAGTC
>CAYXUA010000177.1:0-1808 GCA_964468015.1 uncultured Clostridium sp.
ATTTTATATAATAAGGAAGCACAAAAAGTAGGAGGGATAATATTGGGAAAAATAGTAGCAATAGCAAATCAAAAAGGTGGAGTTGGCAAAACGACAACTGCGGTAAATTTAAGTAGTACACTAGCAAAGAAGGGAAGAAAGGTATTATTAATAGATACAGACCCACAAGGAAATGCAACAAGTGGACTAGGAATAGATAAAGAGCTAGAATATTCAGTATATGACATAATAGTAAACGAAACCGAAATGGACAAGGTAATAAAGAAAACAAATATAAAAAACTTACATATATGTCCTTCTACAATAAACTTAGCAGGAGCAGAAGTAGAGCTAGTATCAATGATGTCAAGAGAACATAGGCTAAAAGAAAAATTAGATGTTGTAAAGGATAACTATGATTACATAATAATAGACTGTCCACCATCACTAGGATTAATAACATTAAATACCTTCACAGCAGCAGATAGCGTATTAATACCAATACAATGCGAATTCTATGCACTAGAAGGATTAGGACAACTTATGAATACAATAAATCTAGTAAAAAAACATCTAAACAAAGAATTACAAATAGAAGGTGCATTACTTACAATGTATGATATGAGAACGAACTTATCAAATCAAGTAGTAAAAGAAGTAAGTAAATACTTTGGAAACAATGTATATAAAACAGTAATACCAAGGAATGTAAAGCTTAGTGAAGCACCTAGCTATGGGATGAGCATAACAGAATATGACTCAAGGTCAAAAGGGGCAAAATCATACGATAAACTAGCAAAAGAGTTCTTAAAAATAAATGAAACAGATGCGAAAGGGAAGCATATGAAATAAGGGGGCGCATATAAATGGCAAAGAAAACAGGGTTAGGAAAAGGATTAGATGCACTATTTACAGCAAATCCTTTTGAAGAAGAAGAAAAAATACAAGAAGGCGAAATAGTAAGAAGCTTAAAAATAATAGAAGTAGAACCAAATAGAGAACAAGCAAGAAAAATATTTGATGAAGAAGCACTAAATGAGCTTGCAGAATCAATAAAAAGCTATGGTATAATACAACCAATAGTAGTAACACAAAAAGAAGATTATTATCAAATAATAGCAGGAGAAAGAAGATGGAGAGCCGCTAAAAAAGCTGGACTTCAAGAAATTCCTGCAATAATAAGAGAAGATGATGAAAGAAAAAATCAAGAAATATCATTAATAGAAAACATACAAAGAGAAGACTTAAACCCAATAGAAAAAGCAAGAGGAATAAAAACTCTAATGGAGGAATATAACCTAACACAACAAAATGTAGCAGAAATACTAGGAAAAGCAAGAAGCAGTATAGCAAACTCAGTAAGACTACTAAATCTAGACGAAAGAGTTATAGATTTAGCATTACAAGGAAAACTAACAGAGGCACATTGTAAAGTACTACTATCAACAGAAGATGGAGATAAACAATATGCAATGGCACTAAATATAATAGAAAGAGGCGATAATGTAGCCCAAACAATGAAACAAATGAAAATAAAGAAAAAAATGAATGTAGCAGAACAAAAAAAATATGATGCAATATACAAAGATATAGAAAATAGATTCCAAGGATTCTTTGGAACAAGAGTAAAACTAGATGCAGGAAAGAAAAAAGGAAAAATCATAATAGAATACGCAAACAATGATGATTTAGAAAGAATATTAGATTTAATTAATTAAGAGAAGGGAACAAAAGAATGTTAGATTTTTTAAAAACAGATGCATTTAGCATAATTTTATTAATAACAGTAATTATTTTAGCGGTATTGTACATAATAAATACTATAAAAT
>CAYXUA010000178.1:0-1756 GCA_964468015.1 uncultured Clostridium sp.
CTCTTCAATATTTTTTTGCATCTTAGTGTGACATATCTATTTTAAACCTATAAATCTGAAAAAAACATAAAAATATGATATAGTATATACAAATCTTGTCGAAAAATGTAGAATAAGATAAAAATAAATTGGTAGGAGAAAATATATGGAAAAAAAGGATGCAAAAAATAAAAGTTTTACTATATGTGGGATTAGTATATGGAGAATATTTGCTTATTTCATAATATACAGTGTAGTAGGATGGTTTATAGAAACATGCTTTGGATTACTTACAAAAGGAGTTATTGAGAGTAGACAGAGTTTCTTGTATGGACCGTTTTGCGGTATATATGGGGTTGGAGCAATAATAATGATATTAGGACTACAACGATTTAAAAAAAATAATTATAGCTTGTTTTTTCGGCGGTTTCTTTATCGGTTCAATTGTAGAATATGTAATTAGTTGGATAGGTGAAATAATCTTCCATGTAGTTTGGTGGGATTATTCAGATATGGCATTTAATATAAATGGAAGAATATGCATAATATTCTCCTTCTTCTGGGGAATACTTGCAATATATTTAATGAGTTATTTTAATCCGAAAATAGATAGATTAATAGATAAGTTCACTGAAAAATATTCTAAAAGGGTACTAAAAGTAATTACTATAGTAGGAGTTAGTTTATTATTAATTGATTGTGTCATTACAGGATTTGCTTTGAAAATGTTTTATACAAGATTAATAGATAATTACAATGTACAAATTGTGAATGCACAAGAATATGCAGATGAATGTAGACAGATGTACGAAGTCCCAAAAATTAAGGAATTTGTAGATAAATATTGGAATGACGAAAAAATGCTTAAAACATTTCCAAATTTAAAATTAACAGATGAAAATGGTGAGATAATATTTATAAAAGATATATTAAATCATATACAACCATACTATGTAAAAGTATTTATTCCAAGTAGATAAAAATTAACCAAAAACAAACTTCTTTCATATAATAAATAAAATATGAAAGGAGTTTATTTTTATGTATTATAATCATAATCCGGCTAGAAATAGTATAAAAAACAGGAAAATTGAGAAGCAGTTAATTTATGAAGGGGAAGTAATTCTTACATATAGGATAGCATATCCAGAGATAATATATTCAAATTATTTGAAAGGGCAAGAAGAATTTAATACATTCAACAAAAGAAATGCGTTAAGAATGAAGAAATATGCGGAGGGGGAATTATTTGAAAACGCAAAAGCAACATATGAATACAATAAACAAAATGGATATCCAACCATGGTATATGAACTAGTATCGAACAATGAAATAACGTATAATAACGACTGGCTAGTGAGCCTGTATACTGATGAGTATATTTTCTCAGGAGGAGCACATGGGAATACAGTTAGAACTTCTCAAAACTGGGATTTAAGGAAAGCAGAACAAATACCATTAGAACATTTCTTTAAGGGTAATCCATACTACATAATTGATATATTAAAGCAAATTAACAAACAAATAGCGAAACAAATAGAAAATGGAAGCAATCAATACTTTGATAATTACTGTCAATTGGTGATAGAAAACTTTAAACTAGAAAATTTTTATGTAGTTCCTAATTATATAGAAGTGTTTTTCCAACAATATGACATAGCTCCATATTCGAGCGGAATACCTACATTTAGGATAAGGGTTTGAGAAAAAGATTAAATTATAAAAAATAATTCCTTTTATATTATGTACAAATATAAAAGGAATTTATTTTTATGGG
>CAYXUA010000179.1:0-1740 GCA_964468015.1 uncultured Clostridium sp.
TATTTATATTATATAACATCTAATTTATACTCTGTTATATTATACAAATACGCACCTCCAAATGTTAACTTTATTCCTAACATTTGGAGGTGCACTGCAATCCTCTCCTTTTTAATTGTGCCTACAATATTATGCAAATCAATCCTCCGCTTCCTTCGTTTACTATTCTCTCTAATGTTTCCTGCAATTTTGCTTGTGCTTCTTCTGGCATTCTGCATAGTTTGTTTTGCAGACCTTCATTTACAAGTTCATGTAGACTCTTTCCAAATATGTTTGATTCCCATATTTTCTTTGGATCGTTCTCGAATTCTGATAGTAGATAATTTACTAATTCTTCTGATTGTTTTTCGCTACCTACTATTGGAGATACTTCAGTTTCAATATCTGCTTTTATCATATGTATACTTGGAGCTTTTGCTCTTAGTTTTACTCCAAATCTTGAACCCTGTTTTACCATTTCTGGTTCATCTAAAATTAGTTCGTCCATGCTTGGCGTTACTATTCCATAGCCTTTTGCTTTTACTTCTTGCATTGCATATTCTATTTTACTATATTCTTTTTTCACTCTTGCTAATTCTGTTATTATAGAAAATAAATCTCCTTCGTTTTGTACATTTACTCCTGAAATTTCTGTTAGTACCTGATAGAACAGTTCTTCTCTTAAGTTTATTTCAACTGTCACAGCTCCTGTTCCTAGCTTTATATCTTCTGTTATTACCCTATTTACTATTTCAGTTTGCTGTATTCTTTCTACTCCTGTGTTTATTTGTTTTAAAGTTTGTATTCCTTTAAATGCATCTTTTATTCCTGTATATAGAGTTTCTTTTATCCAATGCTCTTGATTTAATCCTTCTACCCATTTTGGAAATGCTATATTTATTCTTTCTACTGGGAATTCATATAGTATTTTGCTAAATATTTGATTTATGTCATTTATGTTTAAATTTAAGCAATTTGCTCTCATTACACTTACGCCATATTTCTGTTCTAATCTTGCAGCTAGCTCCATTGTGTAATCAGAATCTGGATTTTCAGAATTTAGTACTATTACAAATGGCTTTTTTAAATCCTTTAATTCTTTTACTACTCTTTCTTCTGCCTCTATATAGTCTTCTCTTGGAATGTCTGTTATGCTTCCATCTGTTGTTACTAATATTCCTATTGTTGAATGTTCTGTTATTACCTTTCTTGTTCCTATTTCTGCAGCTGTTTCAAATGGTATTTCTTCTTCTGACCATGGTGTTTTTACCATTCTAGGCATATCGTCTTCTAAATAACCTATTGCATTATCTACTAGATAACCTACACAATCTACTAATCTTGTTTTTAATTTTATATTGTTTTCTATGGTTATTTCTACTGCTTCATTTGGAATAAATTTTGGCTCTGTTGTCATTATTGTTCTTCCTGCTGCACTTTGTGGTAATTCATCTCTTGCTCTTTCTTTTTTATATGTATTTTCAATATTTGGTATTACTAGCAAATCCATGAATTTTTTTATGAAGGTTGATTTTCCTGTTCTAACAGGTCCTACAACACCAACATATATATCGCCTTCTGTTCTTTTGGCTATATCTTCATATATTTCTAAGTTTTCCATACAATTTTTACCTCCTAATAAAATGTTTGTACACTTAAACTTTAATAAATTATATTATTTTATAAGTAGATTATGCCTATTTTTTTATTTTTTCAAAAATTTTCCATAGTATATATTTTTACTGTTTTGGCACATAATAC
>CAYXUA010000180.1:0-1691 GCA_964468015.1 uncultured Clostridium sp.
TTTAAAGATAATGTATTAATATTTACAAATTCTTCAATTGCTCTTTCTACATAATTACAATCATTTATATATCCTGCTTCTTTAAGATATTCGATAGCATCTTCAACTAAGTTTTCATCGCAATTTGAAAACTTTTGTCTTATTTCTTTTTCTGTTCTTTTTTTGTACATTATGTATTTTAACATTTTAGTTTTTAGATTGTCAAATTCTTCATTATACATTATTATTCTTCGCCCTCATCCTCATCTAAACTTGGCTCAGTTAAACTCTGTTCAAAAGCTTGAGCAAAGTTTTCTTTTACTTTTGCTTCTACCTCTTCCATTACTTCTGGATTTTCTTTTAGGTATAATTTAACATTTTCTCTACCTTGTCCTAATCTTTCACCCTTATAACTAAACCATGAACCACTTTTTTCTATTATATCTAGATTAACAGCCATATCAAGTACATTGCCTGCTTTTGATATACCTTCTCCATATATAATATCAAATTCTGCCTCTCTGAAAGGAGGAGCTACTTTGTTTTTAACTACTTTAACCCTTGCTCTGTTTCCTATTACTTCTCCATCTTGTTTTAGATTTTCTATTTTTCTAATATCAAGTCTTACAGATGAATAATATTTTAAGGCTCTTCCACCTGGTGTTGTTTCTGGATTTCCAAACATTATACCTACTTTTTCTCTTAATTGATTTATGAAGATTATGACTGTTTTAGATTTGTTTACAGCTCCTGCTAGTTTTCTTAATGCTTGAGACATTAATCTTGCTTGTAAACCTATGTGTGAGTCTCCCATATCTCCATCTATTTCAGCTTTTGGAACTAGTGCTGCAACAGAGTCTACAACTATAATATCTAAAGCACCACTTCTTATTAATGCTTCTGCTATTTCTAGTGCTTGTTCTCCTGTATCTGGTTGTGATACTATTAAATTTTCTATGTCTACTCCTAATTTTTTAGAATACACTGGGTCTAGAGCATGCTCTGCATCTATAAATGCTGCTTCTCCTCCTAGTTTTTGAGCCTCTGCTATAATGTGTAATGCAAGTGTTGTTTTACCTGAAGACTCTGGCCCAAATATTTCTATTATTCTTCCTCTTGGAACTCCACCAATTCCAAGTGCTATATCTAAACTTAATGCTCCTGTTGGTACTGCCTCTACATTCATGGCATTAAATTCACCTAATTTCATTATAGAACCTTTTCCGAATTGTTTTTCAATTTGCCCCATAGCCGCCTCTAGTGCTTTTCTTTTTTCTGGATTTTCATTACTCATATTTTATTCCTTCCTCTCTAAACATTTGTTTGTTACATTATATACTATTAAATTTTTTTGTCAAGACTTTTTTTCAATTTTGTCTATACCAATTTTCTATATTGTAAAAAATATTATACCAGTTTGGTGATACATCACCTACTAGATTTGAGCTATATAATACTACATTTTTATTTATATAAAGTGGTATATACACAATGTCTTGATTAGTTATTTCTTGTAGTCTGTTGTATTTTTCTTTTAGTAATTGTTCATCTGTTATGTTCTTTACTTCTGCTAATATACTGTTTACTTCTTCATTTGAATAATTTGCTAAATTATTGTCTCCAAAATATAATTGTAGATTTGGATTTATTGATATATTTGTTCCAGTAAGTAATATATCGTAATTCTTATTTTCTATATAATTATTATATGT
>CAYXUA010000181.1:0-1680 GCA_964468015.1 uncultured Clostridium sp.
TTTTTAATATTTATAATTATACCTATGTTAGCTAATTGAGTTTTTATATTCTCTGCAACAGCTACTCTTTCTAGATTATTTGAATTCACAACTAAATTAAATGTGGTTTTTAATGTTTTATAATTTTCTATCTTTTGCCATTGTCTACTAGTTAATGTCCATCCTGAATTTGATAACGTATTTTGGGCTTTTTCGATATTATATTCATTTTGTACATTATTTGAAGAATACAGCCAACTTCCTGTATCGAAGTTATTGCTAATAGTAAATGCTTTATCATTGAAAATACTTGCTACAATGTTATTTTTATCTATACCATAATTAATGGCTTGTCTAATTTCTAATTTACTAAGCACATTATTTGCTGTATTAATGGCAAGAAAATCATATTCTCTACCTTTGAAAATTTTATGGTTAAATCCTATTGTTCCTATATAATCTTCAAAATTAACATTCTCAGTTACTAACAAATCCACATTTCCTATTTTAAATGCATTAAAATTCTCTCCTAAACTACTATATATATTAATTGTTATACTATCTAGTTTAGGCAACTTTTCTTTATTCCACCACGCATCATTACGCGATAGTTTTATTTGTGTAGAATTTATATCATCTATTTTAAACATACCTGTTCCTAACGGTGTTAATGCATCTGCTGCAAAGTCTGTTCCTGAATAATAATGTGATGGCATTATTGGGAATATTAAATTATATTCGAAAAATGGAGTTTCTTCAAATAGATTTATTTTAATAGTATAATCATCTATTATTTCTAAACCTGATATTGCTTGTACATTGCTAACATATACACTATCTATTCCTTCTTTAAGTCTATCTATAGTATATTGTACATCTTTTGCTACAAAAGGTTGTCCATCTTGCCATTTGACATCTTTTCTTAGCTTTATTATATAAGAAGTATTTCCTGTTTTTGAATATTCAGTTGCTAAACAAGGACTTAAGCTAAAATCCTGCTCTACTGTTAATAATGCCTCAAAAATTAATTTATCATAGAATTGTACATTCTTATTTTTACTTAATAATGGGTTCATTGTATCGAAATCACTTATTCCAAGTCTCATATTTGTTATTATTTCTGGTTTAATTTTTTCATAGGAACTTGCTATTTCGTTTTGAATCGTGTTTTCTTCTGGCATACTGTATAATGTATATGCTGCAAAGCCAATTAGAGCAATTACAATTACCACAAATACATACTTTAATCCGTTGCAAAAAATCACCACCTGCTTAATTTATACTTGTATAATACAATAAATTTTAATATTTTTCAAGCGAACATTGTACTAATGCAAACAAAAAAGGAGCAATATAATTTATTGCCCCCTTTATGTAATTTTAATTATTTTCTAGATTCTACAATTAACTTTATTCCAGTTCTGTCTTCTCCTTCAACTTGAACCTCTGCAAATGCTGGTATACATACCAAATCTACTCCTGCTGGTGCTACAAAGCCTCTTGCTATCGCAATTGCTTTAACTGCTTGATTTAATGCTCCTGCACCTATTGCTTGCATTTCTGCCCTTTCTGATTCTTTTACCATTCCTGCAATAGCTCCTGCTACTGAATTTGGATTTGATTTTGATGAAATTTTTAAAACTTCCATTTCTTTGCCTCCTACTTTTTATTTTTTGTATCATTTGTTACAAGTATATTTAT
>CAYXUA010000182.1:0-1668 GCA_964468015.1 uncultured Clostridium sp.
TGAATTATATGAAAAAAGTATATATAGGAATATTTTTATTAATATTGATAATCTTAATAATATTAACAGGATGTACAAAAAAAGTGAATCTAACTGAAGATGATAAATATAAAATAGTAACATCATTCTATCCAATGTATATAATTGCATTAAATATAACAGATGGAGTAGAAGATGTTTCATTAACAAATATGACAGACAATAATGTGGGCTGCTTACACAATTACACACTACAAACAGCAGATCTAAAAGTATTATCAAAAGCAAATCTGTTCATAATGAATGGACTAGAAGTAGAAACATTTGTAGACAAAATAAGAACAGAATATGCAAATCTGGAAGTAATAGATACCTCAACAGTAGAAATGAAGCTAATACAAGACTCACATGGAATAAATGGGCATGTATGGAATAGTATAGACAACTACATAGAACAAGTAGATGCTGTATTAAATGGACTATGTGCAGGAAATCCAGACAATACAGACAAATACACAGAAAATGCAGAAAAGTATATGGCAAAATTAAACAAACTAAAACAAGAACAATACATAGCAAAAGAAGGAACAGCGGTAATATCTTGCAATGAATCACTAGCATATATGTTAAATGATGCAAAACTAGATGTAATAGAAGTATACTCAGACCACGAACAAAGCAGTGCATTATCAACAGAACAACTAAGTAATGTAATACAAGAAGCAAAAGACAAAAACGTAAAAGCTATATTCATAGCCAAAGGCGATAACAGAAAGACAGCAGAAACAATAGCAACAGAAATAGGAGCAAATATATATGAACTAGATGCAAACCTATCAGGAGAAGAAAACAAAGATGCATACATAAATAGTATGACAAACAACTATAAAATTTTAAAAGAATGTTTGGAGTAAATATGGAAGAAAAAAATAAATGCGGACTACACTGCATAAAAGCAGAAAACATATCAGTAAAAATAGGAAAAGACGAAATAATAAAAGATATAAACATACATATACACTGTGGTGAACTAACCGTAATAATAGGAAAAAATGGAGCTGGGAAAAGTACACTATTAAAAGCCTTACTAGGAGAAGTCAATCATACCGGTCAAATAAACATATACGACAAAAGACAACAAAAATACGATAAACTAAAAATAGGATATGTACCACAAAACATGAACATAGAAAAACACATGCCAACAACAGTATATGATTTCATGGCAGCAATGACTTCCAAAATCCCAATATGGCTAAAAAAAGACACAAAAACATATAACAAAATAAAAACACATCTACAAACATTCGAAGCCCAACAATTAATAGACAAAAGCCTAGGAGACCTATCAGGAGGCGAACTTCAAAGAGTACTATTAGCAGTAGCTACCCTATCTAAACCAAACCTACTAATCCTAGACGAACCAGTATCAGGAATAGACAGAAACGGAACAAAACTATTCTTTGAACAAATAGACACATTAAAAAAACAACAAGATTTAGCCATAATCCTAGTATCCCACGACCTAAACATGGTACAAAAATATGCAGACAAGGTAATTTTGTTAAATAAAACAATAATAAAACAAGGTACTTCAGAAGAAGTATTTAATAGCACGGAATATAAAGAAATATTTGAATAAATGAAAAAAGTAGCAGTGAAGTGATGAGTGTTTTTGCCAATAGGGGG
>CAYXUA010000183.1:0-1659 GCA_964468015.1 uncultured Clostridium sp.
ATTTATAGAATTTAAATAGTTCTATATTATGTTTATAGCATATAATTTATGAGATTGTCAACGAAATTATTTCGCGTTTTTTTCGCTATTTTTCGACATTCAAATGCCAATGAGGACGTGGGGAAATTGCCCAAATTCCTCGTTCTTATTGGACACCTATTGGCAATCTTCCACCACATCATGTGCGATTTATTTGAAAAATATGCTATATTTGTATATAATATAAAAGATGCAACCTTATATGCACAAAAATTGTATTAATAATGTAAGGGGGAAACAAAATGTACAAAACAGGCTTAAGCAATAATGAATATATAGAATATTTAGTAGAGAAATATGCAGACACGGTTTATAGATTGGCTGTTTCTAGGACTCGAGATAGAGATAGCTCAGAAGATGTATTCCAAGAGGTCTTTTTAAGATTGAGCAAAAACATACCAGACTTTCAAAGTGAAGAACATGAAAAAGCTTGGATTATACGAGTTACAATAAATTGCAGTAAAAATCTATTAAATTCTAAATGGAATAGATGCGTAGATACACTTGAAGAAGAACTAAAAGAAGAACAAATAGAAATGCAAGAAATATATTATGATGTACTTCGTTTACCCCAGAAATACCGTACAGTAATACATTTATTCTACTATGAAAATTTGAGTATAAAAGAAATAAGCAAAATACTAAGCACAAAAGAAACTACGGTAAAAACATGGCTTTCAAGAGGTAGAAAAAAATTGAAAGATATACTGGAAGGAGGCATTGATGATGAATAATAAAGAAAAATATATAAAATCTATAGATAATCTAAAAGCAGACGAATATCTAAAGGCAAAGACTTTAAAAGAACTAAACCAAACTAGAAGAAAATCCCCTTATATGAAAATAATAAATGTAGCAGTAGCGGCAGTATTCGTATTATCTTGTATATGGATAGTATCAAACCAAGACAAAAGTGTAGATAGTTCAATATATAAAAATCAAGAGATTATTCAATTAAGCAAAGGGATAAAAACAGTAGAAAATTTCGAACAATTAAAAGGACTAATAGAGACGAAAGAAAATGAGACTTCGGGAATTGAAAATGATATGCTAAGTCAAGAAAATACTTTAGAAGAAACAAAAACAACATATACTGATAGAGAATATTCAACGACAAATGTACAGGTAACAGGCGTAGATGAGGCTGATATTGTAAAAACAGATGGAGAATATATATATTATGCTGGAGACTCAAAGAAAATAAAGATAATAGATGCTAATGAGCAAGAATTAGTATCAGAAATACAATTATACAATGAGGATGAAGAAGGAGGATCACAACAAATATATATAAATGACGATAAATTAGTAGTAATATCATCAAAATATGTAACTACAACAGTAACTTGTGGTATAGAGGATGTAATTACTAGTAATCAAGCATTTTCAACAGATATATATGAATATAATGTTTCGGATAAAAACAATATCGTACAAGAAAAAAGTGTATCATTAGCAGGTGATTACTTAAATTCTAGAATGATAGGTGATATAGTATATGTAATAACAAATCAATATGTTTATAAAAATGACGAGAGTAAAGAAGAAGATTTATTACCATATTATATAGAAGATAATACCGAGAATAAACAATTTATACCATATGAATATATATACTAT
>CAYXUA010000184.1:0-1654 GCA_964468015.1 uncultured Clostridium sp.
GGGTTAGTATATCAATAATAGTAATAGTCATATTTCTATTATTGATATATTCAATATACATAAAAGCAAATCCAAAAGTGGCAGTGCTATGTTACCACAATGTAGCTACAGAAGAGGAAAAAGCAAATTATCCAGAGGAAAGTGACTGGATAATAACAGTAGAAAACTTTGAAGAGCAGTTACAATATCTGCAAAAGCATGGATACAAAACTTTAACAACTCAAGAATTTTATGATTGGAAACAGGGAAAAATAGAGTTGCCATATAAGAGTGTACTAATAACATTTGATGATGGTTTCCTATCAAATTTTCATTATGCATTCCCACTACTAAAAAAATACAATATGAATGCAACAGTGTTTGTTGCGGGAGAATTTATAGAAAGCTCCAAGGAAGAAAATTGGACAGGCAATGTAAAAACATATATGACAAAAGATTTATTGAATAAAGTAAAACAAGAATATCCGAATATAGAAATTTGTTCACATTCATATAGGCTACATAAGCAAGGGGCAGTAGGGCAAGAGAAATATATATTAAAGCAAGATATGGAGAATTTTAATGAAAAAATAACTCAAACTCAAGTATATGCTTATCCATTTGGACAGTACAATGGCAATATGATAGAAGCGCTACAAGAAACTGATTACAAATTAGCATTTATATATGGCCCAACAAGAGAAGAATACAGAAAAGCATCAAGAAAAGATGATAACTATAAAATACCAAGATTAAATGTATCACATGGAATGGAAACATGGAAATTTGCATTAAGACTATTAATGCCATTTTAGGAGGGAAAAATATGAATATAGAAAAAATATTTTTTAAAACAGAAGATAAGGCAGATTTAGTGGGTTTGCTTCATAAAGGGAAAAAAACAAATAAAGTAGTAATATCAATACATGGTATGACAAGTGATTGCTTAAAAAAGAGAGATGATATAATAGCTAAAACAATGACAGATAATAATATAGACTTCTTCAGCTTCAACAATAGGGGACATGATGTAATATCGTATCTAACTAAAGAAATGGTGGGAGGACATGCAAAACAAAAATCTGGTACGTCATATGAAGATGTACAAGATTCATACTATGATATAAAAGCTGCGATAGATGTAATGCTAGAGCAAGGATATCAAGAAATATATTTACAAGGACATAGCTTAGGTTGTACAAAAATAGTATACACATATAATAAATTAAAAAGAAAGAGTGAAATGAAATATCTAAATTCTATAAAAGCGATAATGTTATTGTCACTAATAGATATTCCAAGAGCACAAGTTATAAATTTAGGTAGTAAATATGATTATATGCTAGAATATGCGATAGACAAAGAAAAAAATGGTAAGCAAGATATGTTAATGCCAAGAGAAAGCTTTATACATCCGATAAGTGTAAAATCATATTTAAGATATTTTAAAGATAATGAAAAAATTAATTTTGCGCAATATAGCAATAAAGATTATAATTATGAAGAATTAAATAATATGACAATTCCACTATTTATGAGATGGGGAAATGTATTTGAAATGATAGAACAGCCAGCAGAAGAGTTAATACAAATAGTAAATACAAATATAACAAATAATCAGAAAGATATAAATTATATAGAAGGAGCGAACCACGGCTATACAGATAAAGAACAA
>CAYXUA010000185.1:0-1608 GCA_964468015.1 uncultured Clostridium sp.
CTAATATGTAGAATATGTATTTTGCATTTTCTTTAGCTGAGAATAATAATTCTAAATGATATTTCTTATTAGGCTCATTTAGTGATCCCGATGCCATAAAAGCTCCTCTTACTACGGCTTTTTTTATTTCTTCATTTTCTATATCGATATCAACTATTACATCTCTTTTCTCTGTTTTCCATTCTGTTAAAATATTTTTCCCTTTTTTTATGTTTTCAAAATCTATTTGTATATTTTCTAGTAATTTATTTAATCTATTTGTGTTATATTCGTTTTCTGTAACTAGTCTTCCTATACCATTTTCTTCAGTATAGTTTCCTCCTAGTATATATCCACTAAGCTCTGCTTTTACTTGTTCTTTATTATTTAAATTATTAAGCATGCTCAATTCTTTTTTTATATCTGCTGAGAAAGACATCAGGCTCACCTTCTTTTACATATTATTACTCTATCATTTCCTGCTAAATCTTTTTTACATATTATATCTGTATACTTTCCTGAAAGTATATCTGTTACTGCCTCTTTTTGGTCATATCCTATTTCAAGTACTAGGTAACCATTTTCTTTCAAATGATTATATGCCTCTTTTTCTATAATTCTATAGAAAGACAAGCCATCTTCTCCTCCATCTAGTGCTATAATTGGTTCTTTTTTTACATTTTCATCTAAATTATTTATGTCTTGTTTTCTTATATATGGTGGATTAGATATTATTAGGTCATATTGTTCATTTATGTTTTTAAACATATTAGAATTCATAAATTGTAGTCTGTCTAGAACTCCATTTTGGGTTGCATTCTTTTTTGCTATGCTTAAGGATTTTTTGCTTATATCTGATGCAACTATTTTACTTGCACTTGTGTATCTAGCTATTGAAATTGCTATTGCACCACTTCCTGTACACATATCTAATATGTTTTGTAATTTGTTATCATTTATTATATTAATAGCTTCTTGAACCACTATTTCTGTATCTTGTCTTGGAATTAATACATTTTCATCAACATAAAATTCCATTTTCATAAATTCTTGTTTATTTATAATATACTGTATTGGGATATCATTAACAAGTTTTTCTATTGCCTCTAAAAAAGCTTGCTCTTTGTCATGTTTCACCTGTTCATCTGAGTGTAAAATAAGATATACTTTGTCTTTGTCTAAGAAAAAACACATAAGTCTTCTTGCTATTACTATTGGTGTTTCTACATTATGCTCTTTTAATTTGTTTACTCCAATTTCTAATAATTCTTGAATACTCATATTACCTCACTTTCATTTGCTAAATATTTTATCATTCTCTTGACAAAAAATCAAGGGAACTAACTACACACCTTGTAATTAGCCCCCTATTTATTTATATAAATTATATACAAATTAAAGCCCCGCCTAGCCGTTCTGTGAAGAAATTTTAAGGACCTGCTCTCACAGGTGGGTGCTTTCCTTGATACTCCTGGGTTTCTTAAATAAATTTAAGCATACACGCCATATCAAGAGATTTGGCTCCCTTTTTTAACTTGTTGGTTCTAAAATTTCAGCAATCACGCACTCCGCAGGGAAATTTATTAACTTATTTATTTGTTATACTTATAATAACATATACTACTAGTA
>CAYXUA010000186.1:0-1514 GCA_964468015.1 uncultured Clostridium sp.
GTCTAAGTAAAATAGGATAAATTCTAATGTTTTTACAAAATTCGACAAAAAATACAAATAAAGTTTTCTATAATTTTTATATACGAAAACTATAAATAAGGGGGGAGTATTAGAATGAGAAAGAGTCGAGGTAAAAAGAAAAGATAATTTATATTGTTGGTGTAATTGCTGCGATAGCTATTATTATGATGACGATTTTTTTCATATTATCTGAAGCAAGTAAACCAGCTATATGGAAAATGATGAAAATTGGTGATAATATGTCGAGAACTAGAGAAGCAATAGTTGTAAAAGTAAACGAGAGTTCTCTAGGGACTATAGGAATTAATGATACAAATTCCTTATTTTATGTGAATTTTCTATAATAGCCGGCAGCTCCTAAATTTATAAAAATGAAAGAGGTAATTATGAAAAAAATTTAGTTACAAAATTATTTATTACATTATTAGTTAGTTGCGTATTTTCGGCATTTATTGTTACTTATGGAGTTAAAGCTGCCAGTACGGAAGAAATGAATGAAGTTCTTATAGTCTGGAAGCGTACGACTCATATGAATCTGCTTATACAGGACTTACTACTACTTTAGGGACAGCTTAGAAATAACCTCTACTTCTGAATCTCTTTATAGAGAGCTGATAACTGATACTACTGCATTTCCGTATAGAGCAATATGTAAAGTGTTTGGTTATGATTCTAGTGGAGAAGCTCATGGAGGGTCTGGTGCATTAGTTGGGAAAAATTTACTTCTAACGGCGGCTCATTGTGTTTTTGATAAATATAATAATAATGCAACATATACTGAGTGGAAAGCTTTGCCAGGGTATAATAATGGAATGCTTAATAATTTAGCTTCTGGTTGGGCGACAGTTTATTACTCTAATGCGTGGCTGAGTGGACATGACCATGAATATGACTAGGCTTTGTGTGTATTAGATATATATATAGGTACAGATATTGGATATATGGGATTGCAGGTTTATGGAACTAGTGAGGAAATGGTAAATTTAGAAGTTTTAACATCTCGGTTATCCTATCGATGGAGATGATAGAGAAAAAGCGATGAAAAAATTGTAGGGGTTACAACTGAGGAATAACATTTTATGATTCTGGTAATGGTTGGAGATTAACACAGGATGTGCTTAACCTAATTGATAGTTTACGTTAATAAATCTGACTCTTTTTAGACTATAGGGTTGTTCTTCGTTCTCAAAGAAAATTAGAATAATTTAAGAAAATATACAAAGATATATTTTTAATTACACATAAAATGAACTCTCTTCATATTATATACAAATATGAAAGGAGTTTATTTTTATGGATTATGAAGTAATGATGAATGGAAATGTTAAAATAGGACAAAATGCTCCAGAGTTTGAAGCAGAAACTACGATGGGAAATATAAATTTAAGTAGTTATAAAGGAAAATGGGTAATATTATTTTCACACCCACGGTGACTTTACCCCCGTAAAGTCATCATCTTTGGATGAATAAATAAAATGCCTGATATTGCCTA